>NZ_JAMXSJ010000050.1:0-14320 GCF_024124725.1 Halomonas sp. Ps84H-12
AACCCACGAATACCAGAGAGATCCACCGTCGCTGATAGCCCCTCGCTTCCTGAGCCGTAGGCATTGAGGACAATCACATGTAGTAAAGCCAACCGACCCCTTGACGGGTCAATCCATACCAGGAGGGGGAGTCGCCTCCCCCGTCCTCTCACACCACCGGGCAAACGGATCCGTACCACGGCGGTTCCTGTCCCCCATTATCGGGCTGAGCTTCGTTCCGCTGAATTCGCTCGCCTGTGTGCTCTGAGCGCTTCGACAGTCTTTGGGCTTCCGGCCCGCCATACAGTTATCGAGAGCCCTCCGGGGAGGCTTCTGCTCGTACACATCAGAGAGTGGTCAACTATCCGCTCGTGACAGGTTCAGCCCTTCAGCTCTTGGTTAAAGAGCCTACTATGACCTCTGCTGACTCCTGTTCGCCCATCCCGACACCTCACGGTGTCGGTAGCCAATGGCAGGCGAACAGGCCTCCCAGGGTAAGGCGCGCGACCTTCCTCCCATCTACCCGCCGCATCTACTTCCACATCTTCTAGATAGCTATTGGGCTTCGAGTTTCATGGCCCTCTCGCCCAGATGTGGCTGCCTCATATGCGGTTCCTGTTCGTCGGGCCAGGAGTTTGCCTACAGCTTCCTTCAGATTCCGCCTCGCGACGGACACCCTTGCTGTTCAGCTAACGGTTCCCGCTATCAGGGTCCGTAGGGGACTCTCACCCCCAAGTCATCCCGCCAACCACCACGGTTGACCGGATAGCGCCTGAGCGGCGCTTCGCGCCATGCCTGGCGCACCACCATAAAAAAACCGGCCCCAAAAGGGGCCGGTTCATTATCTACTACAGGTGTTACAACTTTAAGCTTGGTTTAACCAAGGCTTAGAAGTGGTAACGAGCGCCAGTCAGGTAGTAAATGTCGTCGCCGTCAGCGCGCTCAACGCTAACAGGGCCGTCGCCGCCACCGATGGTGACGTCGATGGACTGCTGGTCACGCTGGTTCAGCTCCAGGAACACGTCGAAGTTACTGGAGACTCGGTAGTAAGAACCCAGGGCCCATGCAGTACGGTCATCGCCATCAGCACCGTCTTCGCTTACATCGTAGATGTCAGCAGTGAACGCCCACGGGCCAGTGGTGTAAGTACCACCCAGACCAACTTTGTCGTAACCGTTGCCGAAACCTTCGTCGCTGTGCTCACGGCCTTCGTAGCCCAGGCGAACGGAGAACTGGTCGTTCACGTCGTAAGAACCGATCAGGCCGCCCAGCATTTCGCCGTTACCGCCGCCACGAACTACGTCTTCAACGAAGCCCAGACCTACAGTGAACGGACCTTGCTGGTAACGAACACCACCTTGCGGTGCAATTACGCTGCCTTCTTCACTTGTACCAACCACGTTGCCATCAGTATTCAGGCGTGGACCTGTTTCCTTCAAGCCACGCTCGCTGTAGTACTTCAGCTGCAGGAATGCAGTGAAACCTTGCAGGTCAGGCGTGTAGTAACCGATAGAGTCGCCGCGAGACTGCTTCGAATGACCAGCGAACTCTAGGTCACTATCAGCGAAGATGTAAACGTCGAACGGCTGAGATACGAACTGGCTGTAGAAGCTGTCAAAGTTACCAGCTTGGAAAGTACCGTACTGCTTGCTTTGCAGACCCAGGTAGCTCTGGCGAAGTTCGTTGAAACCACCATCGGTGGTGTTCTCATCACCATCAAAGCGCCATTCTAGACGACCGAAAGCCGTCAGGTCAGACGTCACTTCCTGGCTCATGCGCAGACCCAGACGAGAGAAGACGTCTACGAACTCAGGGCCGTTGTCGATTGCTTCGTTATCAGAGTTGAACTCGGGGCCGCCACCTTCGATACCCATGGCGATACGGCCGTATACGTCCAGACGAGTGCCGTCTTGGTCATATACGGTAGCTGCTTGTGCTGCAGCGGAGGCGCCCAGGGCACCAACAATAGCAGTCGCTAAAAGTGTCTTTTTCATGATGTAGGTTCCTTTAACTAGCTTACTGTTTCGATCGTTATTACTGGCCTTCGTAGAAGCCAGCAAGTGGCTTGCGGGCCATGCTCTTTTTCTCATCCGCCGGTTTTTCCCGGTGGTATGCGACATGTCCTCAACAAAGCCTTGTTATAGTCCAATGCTCGCAGGTCAAACTCTATACCGGGATTCCAGGGAACGCAATAGAAAAAAACAGTGTTTTTTTACGATTTGTGTTTTTTTATGGAACCCACAACACGGACTCGGGTCTCAGCGGCCTTCGAATTTTTGCTGCAGGCCTTTGAGCTTCTCTTCCATGGTAAGCGGTTTTTTCTGCTCACTTTTTTCTGGAACGGGCGTTCTCGAGGGGAGCTTCTCATCGTTTGGCGATGAGTTACTCGCGGCTGGCTGCGCTTTATTCGTGCGACTTTTCGCGGGGGGAGCCGGACGCTCCATTCGTTTTTTCGTGGGCGCTTCTTGTCGCCGCTCACTGGCATGTTTCGCGGCTTCTTTGTCCACCTTGCCGGCAGGCTGGCCATCTAAATCGACACGCTCTGCTCCTTCACGCATGGATTTGATATAACGCGGCAAATTGACGTAGTTGGCTAGCGCCCGACGGATCAATTTACTCGGCCAAGGCTCGCGCTCGGCCAAATCCTGGTGAATCCCCACTTTCAAAGGTTTGGTGTGCCCTTTGAAGAAGGCATGTGGGTAACGCTGATACCACTGCTTCAATAACGCTTGCGGCGAGGGTTGCGTGACGGCTTCTGGCGTTACTGGCTCGCTGACCGCCGCTGATACGTGCTCGGGTGCTTCGTTCGGCGCTTCTTCTGCCGCCGCGACATCGGTCTCGTGTTCAGCGGGCGATGCCGTAGGCTCCCCTGGGGGGCGAGTCGATAGCGCGGCTAGCTGCTGTTTCAACTGCTGATTCTCTTCGCGCAGCGCAATGAGTTCGGCCTTGTTTTGTTCGAGCCGTGTTTCTAACGTTTCTAGTAGATGCAGTACGCTGGCGGCCATAACCCCCTCCTTTGCCCTTGGTCAGTCGTTGACACGCTCATACACGACGAAGTCATAATTTGACTGCCCTTCTGCGGGCTGCCCGGCGACTCGCTGAACTTCTTGCCACTCTTCCGTCGAGAACGCGGGGAAGTACGCATCGCCTTCCACTTCTATATCGACTTCCGTGATGTAGAGACGTTGGGCAAACGGTAAGGCTTGACGGTAAATCTCGCCGCCGCCCATGACCATGATTTCTTCTGCCGCTTCGATTGTCGCCTGCTGATCGGCAAGCGCTAACGCAGCCGGTAGCTCATGGCATACGCGCGTGCCTTCTGCACTAAACTGGGCATCCCGAGTCACGACGATATTGAGACGATTGGGCAGCGGCTTGCCAATGGAGGCGAAGGTTTTACGTCCCATGACCAGCGGCTTGGCCTGGGTCATACGTTTGAAGAATTTCAAATCTTCAGGCAAGTACCAGGGTAGCTTGCCATCGACGCCAATGACGCGATTCTTGGCCATGGCGACGATCATCGCAACGGGCACCAGCGGTTCATAGGCGGTGGCTTGCTGACTCATACGGCTACCTTTGCTTTGATATGCGGATGGGACGCGTAATCTTCGATCTGAATATCATCGAAGGTGAAGTCGAATAGGTTCGTGACCTCTGGATTGAGCACGAGCCTAGGCGGTGGCATGGGTGTGCGGGTTAGCTGCTCCTGCGCCTGCTCTAGATGGTTGCTATACAGGTGGGCATCTCCAAGCGTGTGAACGAATTCCCCCGGCTGTAAGCCCGTGACCTGGGCCACCATGCTCAGCAGCAACGCGTAACTGGCGATATTGAACGGCACGCCGAGGAAAATATCGGCACTGCGCTGGTAAAGCTGGCAGGAGAGTCGCCCGTTGGCGACGTAGAACTGAAACAGACAGTGGCACGGCGGCAGCTTCATTTCATCCACTTGGCCTGGGTTCCAGGCCGAGACAATTAACCGCCGCGACTGCGGGTTGGTGCGAATTTGCTCTAGCACATTGGCAATTTGATCCACGCTGCCGCCCTTGGGGTTTGGCCAGCTACGCCACTGGTAGCCATATACGGGGCCCAGGTTGCCCTCTTCATCAGCCCACTCGTCCCAGATACGCACGCCGTGCTCTTTCAGGTAACCGATGTTGGTATCGCCCTTCAGAAACCACAGCAGCTCGTGGATGATGGAGCGCAGGTGCAGCTTCTTGGTGGTCAGCAGCGGAAACCCACGGGAAAGATCGAAGCGCATCTGGTGGCCAAACACCGAGCGCGTACCCGTACCGGTACGGTCACCGCGATCAACGCCCTGTTCGAGCACAGCGCGCATCAGGTCCAGGTAAGGCTGTTCAAGCGCAGGCAATTCGTTCGACGTGGTAAGCGAAGGCGTTGTAGCAGTCACAAGGTTTCCAGATTAACAGCGAGTATGAGGCTGTATTCTAGGCCGCCCTAAAGGCAACGTCTATGTTAAGGGTGGTGGAAGGGAGCTTTAGCTCGCGATGATGCAGGCACAAGTGCCTGCCCAGACAGTCGCCCAATGAAATTGGCCTCCCACAGGCAAGCTTGGGCGGCTACTCAGGCTAGCCTGAATCCACTGGCTCTACCCAGCCACTTTGCTGCTGCAGGAAGGGGCTTCTTGTGGGAAATGGGATGGACCCGTCCCTCTGTGCCAAGATGAAGAAGCACTTCATCTAACGTGCGCAGGGCACTGACGGCATCTTGAAAGAGGATCCATCCATGAACAACATTAGCATTGTGGGTATTGATCTTGCCAAGCATGTTTTCCAACTTCATGCGGTCGATAATCGTGGCCATCAAGTGTTTAGCAAAAAGGTTAAACGTGATCAGTTAAGCACCGTGATCGGGAACCTTCCGCCCTGTCTCGTGGCCATGGAAGCATGTGGCTCCGCTCACTATTGGGCACGTGAAATCCGGCAGCTGGGTCACGAGGCACACCTGCTTCCCCCGCAGGCCGTCAAACCGTTTATTCAAGGCCATAAAAATGATGCGCGTGATGCCGCCGGTATTGCCGAGGCGGCAGCACGTCCAGCGACAAGGCGCGTGGCGGTGAAAACGCAGGAACAGCAGTCACTACAAGCACTCCACCGGGTGCGCAGCCGCCTGGTGCGTGCTCGGACGGCCGTTGGCAACGAGCTGCGCGGGCTGTTAAATGAGTTTGGCATCATTGTGGCCCAAGGCCACCGTGTCATCCGACAAGGCGATATACGTCGATTACTAGACGAGCGTCACACTCAGTTGGGAACCGCCTTGTGTGACGTCATGCATGACCTCCTAGACGAGTGGCAAGCACTCGACACGCGCATCGCCGAGTACGATAAACGGCTCGGCGCGTATGTTCAGGCCACTCCCAGCATGAAGCAATTGATGAGCGTTCCAGGCATTGGCCCTGTCAATGCCACGTTGCTCTTCAGTCATATGGGGGATCCCAAGCGCTTCCCTAATGGACGGCAATTTAGCGCCTCCATTGGCTTGGTCCCAAGACAGTACTCAAGTGGCGGCAAGAACATCTTGAAAAGCATTACCAAACGCGGCAATAGCGAGGTCCGCCGTCAACTGGTTCATGGGGCGAGAGCGGCGTTGAGGCAGTTTCAACGTCAAGAGCACCCCGACCGATTAGCGCAATGGATCATTCGGTTGGCGGCACGGGTAGGCCAACGCAAGGCGATTGTGGCCTTGGCGAACAAAATGGCGCGAATTTGCTGGTCGATACTCGCTCATCAACGCTCTTATCAAGCATAGAAAAGTGAGGCAGCTGCCTCGACGAGGCCCTTAGAAAAAAGTCATATTGTTGTTTGAAGTAAGCACACCCGAGGTTGCGTGAGTAAGGCAATTGATGGCACACAGGTAAGACCGACTCTCTGTCACTCTGTGAAGCTCGGAGGCCCAATGAGAGGCCGCGTGGGAGATTAAGAGCAGAGAGTGCGCATTCCATCAGGGCCAGATAGCAGCGCTATCATCAAAGGCCGGATATAAGCGTGCAGTCCTCATCCGTGTCCATCTCGTGGCTTGCTTGCTCAACGGGACGGGTCCATATAAGGGAGCTTTAGCTCGCGATGATGCAGGCACAAGTGCCTGCCCAGACAGTCGCCCAATGAAATTGGCCTCCCACAGGCAAGCTTGGGCGGCTACTCAGGCTATCCTGAATCGGCTCTACCCAGCCACTTTGCTGCTGCAGGAAGGGGCTTCTTGTGGGAGGGAGCTTTAGCTCGCGATGATGCAGGCACAAGTGCCTGCCCAGACAGTCGCCCAATGAAATTGGCCTCCCACAGGCAAGCTTGGGCGGCTACTCAGGCTAGCCTGAATCCACTGGCTCTACCCAGCCACTTTGCTGCTGCAGGAAGGGGCTTCTTGTGGGAGGGTGCTTTAGCTCGCGATGATGCAGGCACAAGTGCCTGCCCAGACAGTCGCCCAATGAAATTGGCCTCTCACAGGCAAGCTTGGGCGGCTACTCAGGCTAGCCTGAATCCACGGCTCTACCCAGCCACTTTGCTGCTGCAGGAAGGGGCTTCTTGTGGGAGGGAGCTTTAGCTCGCGATGATGCAGGCACAAGTGCCTGCCCAAACAGTCGCCCAATAAAATTGGCCTCCCACAGGCAAGCTTGGGCGGCTACTCAGGCTAGCCTGAATCCACGGCTCTACCCAGCCACTTTGCTGCTGCAGGAAGGGGCTTCTTGTGGGAGGGAGCTTTAGCTCGCGATGATGCAAGCACAAGTACCTGCCCAAACAGTCGCCCAATGAAATTGGCCTCCCACAGGCAGGTTTAGGTGGATACTCTGAGCGCCACATCCGGATCATACCTTGGCGTCGATGGGCTTGCCTTTTGACCAGAGCATCAGGAGGAGTCCGAGAATAATCATGGGTAGGGTGAGGAGCATGCCCATGGTGAACCAGCCAAAGGCGAGGTAGCCGATGTGGGCGTCGGGCATGCGGACGAATTCGACCATGAAGCGGAAGACGCCGTAGCCCAGCAGAAACAGGCCGGAGATGAACCCGCGCGCACGAGGTTTGGCCGAGACCCACCAGAGGATGACGAACAGCACGGCGCCTTCCAATACGGCTTCGTAGAGTGCCGAGGGGTGACGCGGCTCTGGGCCCATGCCGGGAAAGGGCATGCCCCAGGGAAGCGAGGTCACGCGGCCGGGCAGCTCATGGTTGATGAAGTTGCCGATGCGCCCTGCCCCGAGGCCGATGGGCACGAGCGGGGCGATGAAGTCGGTGAGGGTGAAGAAAGCCAACTGCTTGCGGCGGGCAAATAGCCAGGCAGCCAGCAATACGCCCATCAAGCCACCATGGAAGCTCATGCCGCCATCCCACACGCGGAAGATCCAGAGCGGGTCGGCCATCCACTGTTCTAATCCGTAAAACAGCGCGTAGCCCAAGCGACCACCGGCGACTACGCCAATGGCACAGTAGAAGAGCAAATCGCCGATATCATCTT
This sequence comes from Halomonas sp. Ps84H-12, assembly GCF_024124725.1. Lineage (NCBI taxonomy): Bacteria > Pseudomonadati > Pseudomonadota > Gammaproteobacteria > Oceanospirillales > Halomonadaceae > Halomonas > Halomonas sp. Ps84H-12. The sequence goes on from NZ_JAMXSJ010000050.1 coordinate 7,444, forward strand.
TAGTTAAGCCGATACGCGGTGCGCGCTTACAGCCCAGCCACCAGGCAGCGACAAAACCAACTACATACATTAGGCCATACCAATGTACTTGCAACGGGCCTAGGGAAATCGCGACAGGGTCTATCGTTGGGTAGTTGATCATTCACTTTCTCTAATCAAATAAAAGAAACGCTACAGTGTGCCAGAGCGCCATTACGCCAGTATGAAGCGCAATCCCACCACAGCGAGCAGAGCGGCAAAACAGAAACGCAGTACATGGGCAGGCAGCACATGGGCCAAACGCACGCCAATACGGGCAAACGGCACGCTGGTGGCTACGATACCGATAAATGCTGGCCACATAACAAATCCGGTTGCCCAATGAGGCAAGTGCGGGTTCCCCCAACCTACCACGATAAAGGTCACCGCCCCTACCGCTGCTATTGGTAAGCCACAGGCCGCAGAGGTTCCCACCGCTTGTGTCATAGTGGCACCGCAGCGAGAGAGCCAAGGCACTGTCATGGCACCACCGCCTATACCGAACAGCGCAGAAATCGCTCCAACTACGCCACCCGCAATGGTCATTGCTACTTTTCCAGGGGCAATAGTGCCGGGTTTCGGCGTAAGCCCGATGACCATTTTGGTAGCTAATAGAAGTACGAAGACGCCAAAAAGCGTACCCAGCACGCTGCCCGACAAGTTATCAGCAATAAACACCCCAGCAATCGCGCCTAGCATTAAGCCGGGCAGCAAGGCCATAAACCAAGCACGATGCACGCTACCTTTACGAAAATGCCCAAGGGCTGAAGAAGCGCCGGTAATGACGATAGTGGCAAGCGAGGTGCCAACAGCAAGGTGCATAGTGATCTCAGGGGAAATGCCCTGTAGCCCGAAGGCAAACACCAGCACAGGAACAATAATGATCCCGCCACCAACCCCAAATAGCCCGGCCATCGTGCCAGCGACTGCCCCTAGCGCCAAGTAACTGGCTAAAATGGCTGCAAAGGTCATTGGTTCGGCCTCTCCAGGGCGTGAGGCAACCATTTATTAATCATGCTATGCAAGGTATCCGGTTGATAGGGTTTGGCTAGAAGGTCATCCATTCCAGCGGCTTCGCAGGTGTCTCTGCCCGCGTTATCGACATTGGCGGTCAACGCAATCATCACACTGCGCTGCTTTTGATTTGATTGCTCAAACTTACGCCAACGGCGAGTCGTCTCAAGCCCATCGAGAGTGGGCATAAAAATATCCATAAAGACTAAATCATAAAAAGTGGACTGCTGGCGTTCTAGGGCTTGCTCACCGCTACTGACACCTTCCACCTTAAGGCCCTGGGACTCTAACATTTGCCGTGCCAGCATTAAGTTTACCGGCCCATCGTCAACGACCAATACGCGAGGCCGGTGCTCACCGCCCCCTGATAAATCGTCACTGCTTGTCTCATTCACACTCTGCTGCACGAAATTAGCTAATAGTGAGCGGATATCAGCAAGGCGTTCACGCAGGTGGGTAACGTTCTGGCGGCTGGTCTCAGACGCATCCTCCGTTAGCATGCTGCCAAGGTGCTCAAACAGGCTATCGGCTTCTCGTTGCATCAACGTTAGGTAGCTTGATTTAAGCCGAGACTCCTCTCTTGCCCGCTCTCTGCCTGCCATTAAATGTTTGAGTTGCTTCTGCTGGTGATGCAAGTCATCCAACAACGCTTGGTCACTCCTAGCATGACCAGCCTGTGTGACCACATGACCCGCTTTATCAAGCGTTCGAATAACCCCTTCTAGCTGGTCGTTCGCCAGGGTAAGCCGCTGGCAGGGCTGTTCATCGGCCTTCGGCTCAACAAGCGCTGGTAAAGAGTTAAGGGCCACCCTCCTGCGCAGCTCGTCAATACGCTGCTCAAGCTCGCTAAGCCCCTGCGTGAAGAGTGTGTCTTTATACTTGCCCCGCGCTTTGATTAACATTAAAAAAACGCCTACATTCATGCAGCTGCCCAACAGAAGGGCAAGCATTAGCCACACCGTGGTTGCCCATGACGCTTGGCTGGGTGACATTAGCCAGATAACGGCTCCTACCAACACACATAGCAGGACAAGCGCGGCCTGAACCAGTAATAATGGCCATAGAACTGGCCAGATAATGGCATTCCAGAAGTGCTCTCGCTGATAGCGTTGTGTCATTCGCGATGTCCCAGTTGGCAGGGCGTTAGGCTAGTAGAGATAGCCCGCATCATTAATCACGGCGCGAAAGTCAGTGTACGTCTCCACCGGAAGTGTGTCATGTCGCGCCACTTAAGTATGCCCCGAATAATGCCTATTATGAGTCATTTATGTGTTTAATTACGTTTCGTTGGTCACCCGATAGCCACACTCCTCTACGCTTAGCGGGTAATCGTGATGAGTTCCATGCACGCCCTACTGCCCCACTGAGTGCGTGGAGCGACAAAGCACTGCTGGGTGGCAGAGACTTGGAAGCGGGTGGTACATGGCTGGCAGCAAATCGATACGGCATTGTGGCGGCACTTACCAACGTACGCGACACCACCTTACCCACGCCCCCTAACGCGCCCAGCCGAGGCGAACTGGTGGCGGGGGTACTTGCCAGTGACGACCCCGCCGCATGGCTAGACACCATGGCGAGCCACCAAGCCGAGCGCTACGCTGGCTTTAATTTATTAGTCGCTACCACCCACCAATGCTGGCACCTGCACCGGGGAAGCGATGGCATATCCCTTGTTAATGTGCCGCCCGGGGTTCATGGGCTTTCCAATGCCAGTTTGAATACACCTTGGCCTAAACTACAGGCTGTACGTTGCGCTATGCAGGGTAGTAATAATCACCTATGGCGGCCCGCCACGCGACAGGCGCTGCAAAACCCAGGGCAAGCCGCCGATCACTTGCTACCCGATACGGGGGTTGGCGTTACTCTTGAGCGTCAGCTCTCAGCGGCTTTTATCGTCGGCGAGCAGTACGGCACCCGCGCGACTACTTGGCTGACGCTTAGCCACCGGGGCGATGTGGCTATCACTGAGCAGCGCTTTGGGCCGCTCGGGCGCTTTACTGGCGAAACGACACTTACGGCGCTATGCCAACGATAGTAGCTTATTAATCACGAGGGGGCAGTAGGTGCGACAACTGCCACTCATCCAGCCGTTTATTAAGATGCTCATGGACCAGTGCGGGCGTATCCAGCCGCATGATCTCTTTGAGCAGCGTTTGCGCATCGGCCAGCGTGACCCGACGAATCGCGGCACGCACTTTTGGCAAGCTGGGGGCGTTCATGGAAAGACTGGTAAAGCCCATCGCCATCAACAGCAGCGCGCCTGCTGGGTCACCCGCCAGCTCACCACACAGCGAAATAGGCTTATTCAGCCGCTTCGCATCCTGAGCCAGCTCTTGTAAAGCGCCAAGTAGCGCGGGATGCAGCGCATCGTACAGGCTAGACACCCGCGGATTGTTACGATCCACCGCTAGCAGGTACTGGGTAAGGTCATTACTGCCTACCGAGAAAAAATCGACACGCTTAGCCAGCGCGTCCATTTGATAAATAGTCGCGGGCACTTCAATCATGACCCCCACTTTTGGCCGCTCAACCTTAATACCCTCTTCGCCCAACTCTAAGATGGCGCGATCAAGCAGCCGTATTGCCTCATCGACCTCCTCCACATTGGTGATCATGGGGAGCAGCACGTAGAGATTGCCTAAATCGTGGGAGGCTTTAAGCATGGCGCGCAGCTGTACCATCAGAACTTCAGGATGATCCAGGGTAACGCGCATACCCCGCCAGCCCAGGAACGGGTTGGCTTCCTCAATCGGGAAATAGGGCAAATCTTTGTCGCCACCGATATCTAGAGTACGCATCACCACCGGCAGCGGCGCAAAGCCTTTCAACTGCTCGCGGTACATGCGCATCTGCTCTTTTTCACCTGGGAAGCGCTCGGTAATCATAAATGGCACTTCGGTGCGATAGAGCCCCACCCCGCCAATGCGGCTTTTCAGCAGTGCAGAGGCATCCACCGCCAAGCCAGTATTCACCATCAGCGGCATTTCATGGCCGTCGGGGGTTCTACTGGGCAGATCCTGTTCATGCTCCAGCACTTCGCTGAGCACTTTCTCTTCGGCAATCAGGCTAGCGTAGCGGGTTTGCAGCTCGGCGGCAGGACGCACAAATAGCCGCCCCCGGTGGCCATCTAGCACCACGGGCGCACCGTTCAGGCGTGGCAGCGGCAGGTCTACCATTCCTAATACCGTGGGAATGCCCATGGCACGGGCGACAATCGCCACGTGAGACGTACTGGAACCACGTACCGACACCAATCCTTTTAGCTTGTCGCGCGGCACTTCGCCCAGCATGGCCACACTGATTTCATCGCCAACTAAAATGGCGCTGTCTGGATAGGTTTCCGGCGTGGAAGGCGTATCTTCTTGCAGGTGCGCCAACACGCGACGGCCCAGGTCGCGAATATCTGCTGCCCGCTCGCGCAGGTAGTCATCATCGACACGCTCTAGGTATTGCACGTGGCGGCGAACGACATCGGCGAGCGCCCCCGGCGCCCACTGGCCTTCGCGAATGCGCTTTTCCACCTCTTCAGAGAGCGCGGCCTCTCCCAGCATCTGTTGATAAACATCAAACAGCGCTAGCTCCTGGGAAGAGATCCGGTTAACCAAACGCTCTGCAGCGGCACGAATTTCATCGCGGGTTTTGCCGATGGCCTCTTTTAGCCGGGCAATTTCGTACTCTTGGTCGCTGGGAATCAGATCTGGAACGCTGTTGAGATCGGCCGGCGGGGTAATCACCACGGCTTCGCCCATGGCCATGCCGGGTGAGGCCGCGACCCCTTTGAACATCGCCTGGCCACCGGGTAGCGCGGGGCGAGTGAGATTACCGGTGGCTAAGGCATGAGCCAGCACGCCCGAAAGCTGTGCCGCCATGGTGACCAGGAAGGCTTCATCTTCGTCATCGTAGCGGCGCTTTTCCGCCTGCTGCACCACCAGCACCCCCAACATGTGGCGCTGGTGGATAATCGGCACCCCAAGAAAGCTTGAATAACGCTCTTCACCGGTCGCTTCAAAGTAGCGGAAATGGGAGTGCGACTGGGCATCTTCCAAGTTGAGCGGCTCGCTGCGCTTGGCCACCAGCCCCACTAGGCCTTCCCCCAGCGGCAACACGACACGACCCACGGCTTGGGTACGCAGACCAATGGTTTCCATCAGAACCAACGACTCCAGTTCTTTATCGTAAAGATAAAAGGAGCACACGTCGGTCTGCATGGCTTTGCGTATGCGGCGCACCATGGTCGACAGCGCGGCGTCGAGGTTCCGTGCGCCATTCACTTCTTGAATAACGCGTCGCAGCACCTCAAGCATGGACGTTTTCCTATTCACTATTATTTGCCTCGCTGAGGGATTGTCCGGCTGGGCTAACACTGCTTTTATCCTGCAATGATGCGCGCGTTATCCTTCGTTATCTTGTGCCAAGCGCTGCACGCGAGGAGAAAGCTCTCTTAGCGCACGCCGATAGACCTCTCGTTTAAACGGCACCACTTGCCCTAACGGGTACCAGTAGCTAACCCATCGCCAACCGTCGAATTCCGGCTTGGGCGTGGCCGTCATACAAATACGGTTTTCTTGGCAACGAATTTTGAGTAAAAACCACTTCTGTTTTTGGCCAATACACACTGGCCTTGAGTGGGTACGAATCATGCGTCGTGGCAGACGGTAGCGCAGCCAGCCCCGGGTGCAGGCGACAATATCAACATCGTCGGCGGTTAGGCCGATCTCTTCGTGGAGTTCACGAAAAAGCGCTTGTTGTGGCGTCTCGCTTGCCTTAATGCCTCCCTGGGGAAATTGCCACGCATTTTGTCCTACACGACGCGCCCAAAGCAGCTGCCCCTGGCTATTGGCAATGATAATGCCAACATTGGGGCGAAAGCCGTCAGCGTCGATCACGGACATCACCTTCATAAATTTTCAGTTATGCCCATTTTTCCACAAGGGAGACAAGCGTATCAATACAATATCACGCTAAGTGGTGAAACCTAGGTGACTCTGCGATAATCCGGCGCTTTGTATCCGACGACCAACGTCCAACATTAACCATAAGGGGAGCGCCGTGAGTCTGGCCATTTTCGACCTGGATAATACGCTGCTATCCATCGACAGCGATCATGCCTGGGGGGAGTTTCTGGTGGAGCAAGGCGCAGTGGACCCGGTGGCCTACCGCGAGGCCAACGAGCGCTTTCTCGCCGATTACAACGCGGGCACACTGGATATGGCGGCATTTTTGGAAATGGCGCTGAAACCGCTGGCTGAAAACACGCCGGAGCAGCTGGCGGCGTGGCATCAGCAGTTTATGGCGAGCAAAATTGAGCCGCATATTCTGCCCAAAGCCGAGGAGCTGCTGGCCCGCCACCGCACCAAAGGCGATACATTGCTGATTATCACTGCCACCAACCGTTTTATTACCGGCCCCATTGCCGAGCGCTTAGGTGTTGATAATTTAATCGCTGTAGAGCCGGAAATGGTCAATGGCCGCTATACCGGCCGTGTTGACGGCGTGCCCAGTTACCGCGAGGGTAAAGTCATCCGCCTACAAGCGTGGCTAGAAGCCCAAGATATCACCATGGACGGCGCGTGGTTCTATAGCGATTCTCACAACGATCTACCGCTACTTGAGAAAGTTGATCACCCGGTTGCCGTCGACCCAGACGACACCCTGCGTAAAGTGGCAGAAGAACGGAACTGGCGGATTATGAGCCTGCGGGATTAATTGATTAATGAGGCAATCGAGTAGGAAGGGGAGTCGCCTCCCCTGTCCTCTCACACCACCGGGCATACGGTTCCGTACCACGGCGGTTCATGAACAACGTTTGAGCCATCTTACCGTATCCAGTATCGATATCAGGCCC
>NZ_JAMXSJ010000051.1:0-13468 GCF_024124725.1 Halomonas sp. Ps84H-12
AATTCAGTGGCACTCTGATCAGCGATGGTTATGCCGCATATGCCCGCTATGCCGCGGCCCAGAAAGGCATTACTCATGCTCAATGCTGGGTGCATAGTCGCCGTTGCTTCGTTGAGGCCCAAAAGGATCATCCTGAGAAGGCCACCGAAGCCCTGCAACAGATCGCGAAGCTGTACCAGATTGAAGATACCATTAAGGAAAAGGAGCTCACCGGCGAGAAGAAGCGCCAATACCGGCTGGACCATGCGAAGCCGGTCGTCAGCGGCTTCTTCCAATGGTGCCGGGATCAGTTGGGGCAAGGCGGCCTGTTACCCAGTGAACCGTTAACCAAAGCCCTGAATTACGTGCTCGGCCGGGAAACGAGCCTGACGGTGTTCCTGGAAGATCCGGACGTACAACCCGATACCAATCACCTGGAACGGGCCCTACGGCCCATCCCCATGGGCAAGAAAAACTGGATGTTCTGCTGGACCGAACTAGGCGCGGAACACTTGGGCATCATCCAGAGCCTGATCAGCACCTGCAAGCTGCACGATATTACCCCCTACACCTACCTGGTGGACGTGCTGCAACGCATCAGCCAGCATCCGGCCAGTGACGTCAGCGACCTGACGCCTCGTCTCTGGAAAACTCGGTTCGCCGAGAACCCGTTGCGGGCGCTGATCGACCCACGCCACCCTGATCGACAGAGCAAACAGCCGGAGGCCACCGTTCATGCGCATTGAGGACATGAGCATCGACCAGTTGCTGGAATTGAATCAATACGTCTGCCGGCGCATCGACGAACTGAGGGATCAGGAAAATCTGCAGGCACTGAGTCAGTTGCGGGTGGGCCTGAAAGTAACCTTCGAGGGCCGGGAAGGCCCGGTGCTGGGGATCGTCACCAAGATCAACCGCAAGAGTGTGATTGTTCTGGCCGAGGACGGCCCCAAACAGTACAAGGTCTCGCCGGAGTTATTAAGGCCTCTGCGTGACGTGAAGTAGGTCAACTACGTCGTGGAATGAACGCTTACCGTGGATAAGCTGTATAAAGCTCGGAATGAGCTCTTCCATGAAGCGATGTGGACAGGATCGACAATTGGATTTGGCTCTGCGAACCAGGACGCATTCTATTTACCTCATCATCATTCGCGTCTCAATTCACGCCTGATATGCGGATAGTGGGCTATCATAATGACTATTTGGAATCAGGCTGGTGGAAAATGGGCACATTTTCGTTTGGATTGCGGCATGAAAGCTAACAAATCGCTGCACCTGACTTCTGACCCGGCGTCGATTTTTTCTCCCGCAATAACCGGCGTCGCCTCAAACGCAGGTGAGCTCAGGCGTTATGCAGCTTGAGTAAGGGCTGTGAATACAGCCCAAGAGTTTGCAATTAGTTCTTACAACCGTTTTTGTTGCAAGTGATAGCGCTATGGGTGTTGGTCCAGTGAGATGGGTGTTCAGTGGTGTTAATTCCGCAACCAGTTTTTCCACCTTTCTGCCCTTGGTGGACGATGCTCTCACCGCTCGGGGGGGAATGTCTTACAGCCATAGTCTTGTTCCTTTTGTTGGCTTAATTTAACCATTGGCCAATGAGACCAGAATTAGCAATAGCAAGGTAATCTACCTATGTCAAAGAAATTGCTGGTTAAACCATCTGGAAGGGAGAAATCGCAGAACAATGTAATTATGTACGCCACAGCAATCTGCGGCCGAATCTTCATTACGGCGCTTTGCGCCTCCACTCCAACCGCATATTGCGGCCGTTATGACACTAAAGACCGCTTTTTGCCGTGAATGACCAGAGTTGGAGCACCAAACGAGGTGGCTGCAAATTTGACATGTAGGCATCTCCGATGCAATTCAACCAGTAACTAGGGCGTGGTCATGGTTACTTTGGAATATGCATCAGCCCTCCGAGTATTCATTCCCGATACGTAAGATCGGTTTCCCAGCTTTTAGAACTTTGTTCAATCGCAAGTTTCAACATGTCGACATCCCCTGCCTGAAAGGCGGCATAAATCGCCTTGTGATCGTTGAGAGCTGTTTTCGGTAAATTCTGCATCGATGTCTCAAGGGCAGCCTCAATCAGCTCCAGCAGCGTCTTACCGACTCGAATCGTCATTGGATTATGGGTGGCATGCAGGATGGCTCGATGAAAGCTGACATCGTGATGGGATGTCTGTTCGGCGTTGGCAATAGCTGCTTCCATATCGTCAATTGCCTTTTGAATTCGCCGATGGTCCTCTTCGGTAGCGTTAGCCATCGCTTGTAGCGTGTAGGCGGGTTCAAACATCTTCCGGAATTCGAGCACATCACGGGTCATGCCCCGAGCCAGAATCATGCCGAAGGCCATGGGATCGACCAGTGGCTCGCCGGGTTCGCGTCGTATGATCGTGCCCTGGCCACGGCGTACCTCTACGATACCGATTGCCTGAAGCATTTTGATGGCCTCGCGCACGCTCGACTTACCGATGCCCAGGCTCTGTGTTAATTCGGTTTCGGACGGTAGATAGTCTCCAGGCTTAAGGTCGCCGCGTATGAGGGCGGATTTGATACGTTCCAGTATCTGAAATGCTATTGAGCTGCGTTGGATAGAACCACCGAAGTGTTCCGCTCGTTCTGCCGTTTCGGCCGGGTTTGAAAGGGGTTTCATGCCTGGGTCTCTTGCTGTCGTTGGCAAAATAGAGCATGGGTCGCTGGCGTGCTGAGCCCGGTCGTTTGTTGCATGCCATCACCTTCGAAATTGAGGTGTTTGGCATTCGACACTTGCATCTATGCGTAATCTAAGTCTAGCATGACCTAAGACAGCAGACATCTGATGTCCTATCTCTAAGCAGTATACAGGCTAAAGCAAAGTACTCTAGATGGCCTGTGTTAACGCTTTTATGGCGTGAAGACTAAATCGGGGTATCCATGACGAAACAGCGCGTCATTGTGTTAACTACTGGTGGCACAATCGCAAGTACACCCAGCAAAAATGGCCTCAATGTATCTGGAGCCATGTCAGGCGAGTCGCTGCTGGATCGTGTGCCTTTGTCGGCAAGACGAGACTTTCACGTCGAGGTTCGCTCGGTACTCCAAAAGCCCAGCAATGCCATCAGCTTGGATGACCTGATCCAGTTCAGCCGCCATTGCCAGGCTTTGGAACAGGATCCGGACGTGATCGGTATCGTTATTACGCATGGTACAGACACACTCGAAGAGACGGCTCACTTCCTAGATATCACCTTGTCGCTTCAGTCTTGTGCCCTAGTCATGACCGGCTCGCAACGTGCCCCACATGAGGAGGGTACCGACGCTTTTCGAAACCTCGCCAATGCCATCACCGTTGCGGCAGAGCCTTGTGTAAGAGGTATTGGTGTCTCGGTCGTTTTTAACGAATCACTGTACGCCGCACGAAGTGTCCGAAAGCTAAATACCTACAAGGTTAATGGCTTCGGCGCGCCGGGCTCTGGTGCGCTGGGGTATGTCGATGGCCAGCGGGTTCACCTGGCTCAGGTTCCACGACGCGCAGCGCCACTTCCCCTTGGTGATAGTCTGCCACGTATCGACATCATTCCCAGCTATCTAGATGCCAGTCCTCGGCTCATCGAGGCTGCTGTGGCCAGCGGCGCACAGGGGCTAGTAGTGGAAGGTCTTGGCAGGGGGCATGTGCCGCCGATGTGGATCGATTCCATCACCGAGGCGACCCGTGGGGGGATTCCGGTTGCTGTGGTATCAGGCTGCCAAGAAGGGCCGGTCAACACGAGTTACGAGTTCCAGGGTAGCCTGGCCAGTCTCCAGGCCCATGGTGTTGTATCTGTGCGTGATCTGAGTGCCCGCAAGGCACGGTTGACCCTAGCCGTCTTACTCTCGACCGATAGCGCGGAGGGCATTGCCTTTCGATTCGAACAAGCGATGTCATGACCCTGTCGAGACAAGTAGACGGGGCACTAAATGCCAAGCCAGCGCTTGGCTCCACAACGAAAGATAGGTGCAACCAATGAACAATAAGTTGACTAAGGTATCACTGGTGGCTGCGATCGCAGCGGTGTCATTCGGGATTAGCCAGGCGCAGGCGGCGGACTTTAATTTCACCTTCGCCCATGTACTGATCGAGGACACCCCTAACGGGCAGGCGGCGCTGCGCTTCAAGGAGGAGGTCGAAGAAAAGTCGGATGGCCGTATCAGTATTGAGGTTCTTCCAGCCGCGCAGGTTGGTGGCGATGTCGAAATCATCGAGCAGATCCAGATGGGGCTGGTCGATATCGGCATCCCGCCCACAGCTACCCTAGGTAATTTTGAGCCGCGTATGCAGATCCTGGACCTACCGTTCCTGTTGCCGGACTACGACACCATGGTCGAGGTGCTTGATGGTGACGTGGGGCGTGAGATCCTAGATACCCTCGATGACGATAACATGTACGGCGTGAACTTCTGGGGAGCTGGTTTCCGACATATCACCAACAATGTTCGACCGATCGAAACCCCGGAAGATTTGGATGAGATTCGCATGCGGACAATGCAGGCGCCGATCATCATCTCGACCTATGAAAACTTAGGTGCCAATGCGACTGCCATGGCCTTCACCGAGGTGTACAACGGGCTGCAGCAAGGTGTCGTCGAGGGGCAGGAAAACCCGCTGGCTAACATCTACACCATGCGCTTCTACGAGGTTCAGGATTACTTGTCTCTCACTAACCACGCCTATCACGCCTATGCGGCAGTTATGAATAGCGACTCTTGGAACTCGCTCCCTGATGATCTGAAGGAGGTGATGATTGAGGCTTTCGATAATGGCCGTGAGGCGTCGCGAGAGCTCACACTTCAAGATGAGGAGCGAATTCTTCAAGAAATTGAAAGCGAGATTGCGATCAACGAGATCACTGACGAAGCCCGGGAAGACTTCATTGAGGCGAGCATGCCGGTGCATGAAGAGTACGAGGAGATCGTGACAAAGGATCTTCTGCATAAAGTCTACGACGTCGTGGGCATCGAGTACTAATCTATGTTCGAAGCGCTCAATAAACTCATTGATCGCTTGGAAAAGGTGGCGATGGTCGCTTTCATGTCAATTGCGACCATCATCACCACGTTCCAAGTCGTCTACCGCTACGGCTTCAACAGTTCACTCTCCTGGGCAGAAGAAGTCGTAATCTATTCCATCGTCTGCATGAGCTTCGTTGGTGCCAGCATGGGGGTCCGTCATGGTGTCCACATTTCGGTAGACGTGCTGAATGCCTTTGCGCCACCTGCCGTGAATCGATGGCTTCACATCCTCACGGCCGTTCTGGGCATCGCATTCGCCATTGCCCTGGCCTACCTGGGGTTCCGACTTTTCTTCAGCACACTTGATCGTGGGATGTTGTCCCCCGCGATGCGCATGCCTATGGCCTGGGTGTACTTTCCTATCGGCTTGTCAGGTGTACTGCTGATTATCCGCTATTGCTGGGTCATCCACGAAGTCTGGCACAAGCCACCTGTCACGATGGCCGAAGAGCTCGCTGCCGAAAAAGACAAGCTAGTGTGATGGTTTACTCCCCATCGCGACTACCTGAGGAAAGCTTATGATTACGGCATTGTTGCCCATTTTCTTTGCTGTATTGCTGCTGGGGCTGCCCATCTTCGCGGCACTAGCCTTTTCGGTAATACTCGCCATCCAATTCTTTGGCAATACCGATCCCGTGATTGTGCCGATGCGCATGTTCTCGGGGATGAATAACTTTTCGCTAATGGCGATTCCTTTTTTCATCTTAGCCGCAGAATTAATGCGTATTGGCGGCCTGTCAGAGCGCCTAATCGATCTCGCAAAGGCCTTAGTCGGCTGGGTGCCAGGAGGGTTGGCGGCGGCGACTGTTCTGTCCTGTCTTTTCTTCGGATCTATCTCAGGATCGAGTCCGGCCACGGTGGTGGCCATCGGGAGTATCATGTTTCCGGCATTAGTGGCAGCGGGATACGACAAGCGCTTTGCCATTGGGGTAATCGCCACGGCGGGAACGCTAGGGCCTATTGTACCGCCGAGCATTGCTTTGATCATCTATGGATCGGTCACCGGGACATCGGTGGGGCGCCTCTTCGCTGCTGGACTATTGCCCGCTATCCTGATTGCTTCTCTCCTCATTGCGTATTGCATCGTTTACGCCTCTTTTAAGGGCTACGGTCGCAGTACCTTCCCGTCACTGCGTGAGATCGGGTCTGCTTTAAAGGCGGCGGCTTGGGGGCTGGGATTACCGTTCATACTGCTCGGCGGGATTTACAGTGGTGTCTTCACACCTACAGAGTCTGCGGCCGTAGCCTGCATGTACGGTTTGTTCGTCGGAATGGTGGTCTATCGGAAGATTGACCTGAAGAATCTGCTGTCGACCCTGAGTAGTGCGGGGCTGATGTCGGCGTCTTTATTGCTGATCACCGCGGGGGCATCGGCCTTCTCTTGGTTGCTGGCGATTACCGGGGCACCGACACAGCTAGCGGGTGAGGTGCTCTCATGGACGGACGATCCCATCCAAGTCATGGCACTGTTCAACGTCGTCATGATTGTTGCTGGTTTCTTCCTCGATAGTGCTTCGGCGATCATCGTGTTGTCGCCATTATTGCAACCTATCGCCGCACAGGTGGGGGTCGACTCCACCCACTTCGGCGTGATCACGCTGATCAATTTCTCGGTTGGTATGATAACGCCGCCGGTTGGCCTCAATCTCTTCGTGGCGATGGCCATCTCGCGGATGACATTACCCGAGGTATTTAAGGCGTGTCTGCCGTTGATCGGCTTGATGTTGTTGTCCTTGGTAATCATTACTTACGTACCTTGGTTCAGTACCTACCTACCAGAGTTGATCTACCGCTAAGGTGACCACATGACCGAGATAGCGCAGTTATATGACACGCTGGACGGCGAACACCTCTGGGATGACATCTTGGCACTGTCAACCATCGGGGCGCTTGAGCCCAAAGGTATTCGACGCTTGGCGCTTGATGACCAGGATAACCATGCTCGCCTGTGGCTTGCCAAGCAGGGTTGGGCGTTGGGCTGCCAGGTGAGCTTCGATGCTCTGGGCAATCTGTTTCTACGTCGCGAAGGTCAGGATGACTCCCTGGCGCCGCTGTTGATCGGAAGCCACATGGACAGTCAGCCGCTGGCCGGCGCGCATGACGGAGCGCTTGGTGTGTTGGCGGGCTTGGCCGTGCTCAGGACCTTGCAGGATCAGGGTATTGAGCACCGGCGTCCGATTGAGATCGTGTCCTGGACGAACGAGGAGGGGGCGCGCTTTGCCCCAGGCGCTTCGGGGTCATCATGGTTTGCCGGACAGCGTACATATGAGGATATCGTTGCGGCCGTGGATAGTGAGGGCGTGCGATTCGGTGAGGCTCTTCAGGCGTGCCTGACCCTGCTGGAGGACAACGGACTCATGTATCGCCCGGCCCCCTTTGTCCCCCACGCTTTCATCGAACTTCACATCGAGCAAGGGCCGGTGCTGGAACAGCTGGGTAAACCCGTGGGGGTCGTCAGCGGGATTCAAGGGGTCAACTGGTATCGCATCGATGTCGAGGGTGTGGCCAATCATGCCGGTACCACGCCGCAACATGCCCGTCGTGATGCCTTCGATGGTGCCCATGAGCTGGTGTCTGCACTTAAGGTGGCGACACGGGAACAGGATGATGACCTGCGCTTCACTATCGGCAAGTTTGCTGTATGGCCCGATGCCGTCAACACCATCGCCCAACGTGCCACTTTCAGCATCGATTTGCGTCATCCCGATCAACAGGTATTGGATGCGCTCGATGATGAGTTCCATGCCTTGGCCGAGCGGCATTGGAGTGGCTGTGAGGTCAAGCTCAAGGTGACCTCCCGGGTGGCACCAGTGGCTTTTCCCGACCATCTTTTGGCCCTGCTTCGCGAAAGCGCCGGCAGTGTATGTGCTGAGGCTCCCGAATTTGTCTCCGGCGCTTTCCATGATGCCATCCATCTGGCACATGTCTGCCCGACAGCCATGCTATTTACACCCTGTCGAGCGGGTATCAGTCATCATCCCGATGAGCATATCGAGCGTCAGGATGCCGAGGTTGCTGTGCGTGCCCTGGCCCATGCTGCCGCACAACTACTTTAATAAGGAATGCTTCTTATGACCCAGACCGTAGAAGCGGCTGTGGCCGCCCAAGGTCTAATCCTCCCAGCCATCCCGCGTCCTCGTGGCACCTTCCTGCCCTGGTCTCGAATGGGCAATCAGTTGTTTCTGGCTGGCCAGATATGCGAGCGAGACGGAGAGGTCCTCTATCCAGGAAAGGTGGGAGCAGAGTTCGATCTGGAGAGCGGAAAGCTGGCCGCTCAGGCTTGCGCGCTCAATCTGCTGGCCTCGCTCAGTGAGGCAGTTGATGGGGACATGAGCCGGATCGTGCGCTGTGTGCGCATGAACGGATTCGTCAATGTTGCGCCCGACTTCCATGATGTCCCGCTAGTGATCAACGGGGCTTCGGAACTCTTCATCGCTCTATTTGGAAATAACGGGAAGCACGCTCGCACGGCGATCGGTGTCGCCACGCTGCCCGGAAATGCTGCCGTCGAAGTCGAATCGATCTTCGAGGTTCGCGACTAATCCAAGGAGGCACACCATGACCGATTCACCTCTGAACCGTCCACTGCGCGAGCAGCACGCTGGGCTTCGTAGCGGCAAGCTCACGGCCACCGCCCTAGTTGAGGCCTCGCTGGATGCCTATCGAGCCCGCGGCCAGCAGGATCATGCCTATCTGACATGGAACGGTGAGTCCGCTAGAGAGACGGCCCGAGCCACTGATGCCGTACTTGCTAGTGGCGGCGACACCGGGCCCCTGATGGGCGTCCTAGTGTCGATCAAGGACATCTATGCGGTACCGGGGCTTCCGACTTATGCCGGTTCCGCCCGACGACTGCCACGGCACTGGGAATCGCCTGGCCCTGTGATTTCAGCGCTCTTGAGCCAACTACCAAGCGTGATGGGCAAGACCCACACCGTAGAGTTTGCATTCGGTGGTCTTGGCACGAATGCCCATTGGGGAGCACCTCGCAATCCCTGGGATCAGGTACACCACCGAACTCCAGGCGGGTCCAGTGCCGGTGCAGGAGTATCGCTGATTGGCGGGACGGCCAGTCTGGCGTTGGGTACGGACACGGCAGGCTCGGTTCGTGTCCCAGCCTCAATGACTGGTGTGGCGGGACTCAAGACAACGGTCGGTCGCTGGTCGACATCCCAGATCGTACCGCTGTCCGCCACATTAGATACGCCGGGTCTGCTAGCCAACTGTGTTGACGATTTGGCCTTTGCCTTCGATGCGTTGGATGGTTCCCTGACGACACGGCCCAGTAGTGTACCCGCGTCCCCCGAACTTGCTGATCTGACCTTCGGTGTACCAGAGGCCTATTTCTGGGAGGACTGCAGCCCTGGGATCGCCGAGTCTGTTCAGGCTGCCATTCGTCAGCTGGAAGCGGCGGGGGCCCGGATCGTGACCCTAGATTTGCCTCGCACGGATGAGGTGTTCACGTTGTTCCAGCAGGGCGGGCTAGCAGCGGTCGAATTGGCTGCTTTCCTCAAGACTCAGCTACCGGAGGCTATCGAGAGCCTAGACCCCAACGTGGCGGCGCGGGTCAAGGCGGCAGACGACATCCCCGGCTGGGAGTATGTCCGGCGCTGTGATGTGCTTAGGTCACTGTCTGCAAGCGCTGCGGATTGCTTGAAGCGCGTCGACGCCTTGTTGACCCCAACCGTTACGCTGACGCCACCGACCCTGGAGAGTCTCGATCCGGACGGAGCCTATCCCCGGGCAAACATGCAGGCCCTGCGCAATACAGTAGTGGGGAACTTCATGGGGCTTTGTGGGCTGACATTGCCGGTGGGGAAGGATGCTGCCGGTATGCCAGTGGGTTTGCAGGTACTAGCTGGTCCCTGGCAGGACGCGCGGCTGTTGGCCATTGGTCAGGCTATCGAGGATCGGTTGGGTAATGGCCGGGCCATTCTCGGTACCCCTCCGCTCCAGTGAGCTCGTAGAGATACGGTTTGGCCCGCTAACTCCCCATTGAATAGAGAGAACATGCATGATCGAGCGCGGCGAGGATACGATTGACAGCTTCCAGGCCCGGGTTGCCCGAGGTGAATGTGATGAGCTTAGCTGGTGGCATACTTGCCAAGCAGAGATTCAGGCGCGCGATACGGATATCCGAGCCTGGGAATGTCTTATGCCGTCGACGTCGGCTGAGGTCATGTCGGGCCCTGGACAGTTATTGCGCGGCGTACCGGTAGGCATCAAAGACATCATCGATACTGCAGAGATGCCAACCACATGGGGAACGGAGGGCTATCTCGTCTCGCCGGGCGCCGTCATGGATGCGGCTGTGGTCACCTTGCTTAGGCACCAGGGGGCTCTGCCGCTCGGCAAGACCGTATCCACGGAGTTTGCTTACTTCACACCTGGCAAAACGAGAAATCCCTTGGATATCTCCCGTACACCGGGAGGCTCCTCCAGTGGCTCGGCCGCTGCAGTGGCGGCCGGCATGGTGCCCCTTGCCTTGGGGACACAGACGGCCGGAAGCATTATTCGGCCAGCGAGTTACTGCGGTGTATTCGGCTTCAAGCCTACTCTCAACACGGTGTCCTTTTCGGGGATCAAGGCCTTTGCTCCCTCGATGGATACGCTGGGCTGGTTTGCTCGACATATGGACGATATTTGTACTGCTTTCACGGCCTTGACACGTTCTGACCCCATCAAGGCACTGCCTGATCTTAGGGGCATCCGCGTCGGGCTCCGCAACTTGCCGGGTGAGGGGCCGCTTGATTACGATGTCGTACGGGCCCTGTCCCTTACCGTAAAACAACTGGAGCAGGCCGGTGCCAGCGTTTTCACACTGCCCTTAGATGCTCGTTACGATGAGCTGATTGAGCATCACAAGGTTGTTTTAGCTTATGAAGCGGCGCAGACGTTGGCCAGTGAATTTCACCATCATGGCGAAGAGATGGGAGTTAAGCTGGTTGAGTTGATCGAGCAAGGAACAGCGACATCCTATATTGACTATCGTGCATCCTTACTGGCAGCCGAGCAGTGTAGACAGGCGCTGTCTAGGGTGTTTGCGGATAAGGCCGACGTAATCCTGGCGGCGAGTGCCCCAGGTGTAGCGCCAGAAGGGCTGCATGCTACCGGCGACCCAATCTATTGTCGAGCCTGGACGCTGCTCGGGGTGCCGTGTCTCAACTTACCGCTGCACACGGGACAAGCGGGGTTGCCGGTTGGCGTGCAGTTAATCGCCGACCGCTGGCAGGATCAGCGTCTGTTATCGATCGCGAAAACGCTCTTGGCGACAGTGATGTAAGGGTTAAAAGCTACTCTGGTCATATATTTGGGGTTTGTGGGGATTGACTGAGCGGTCAATTTGAGTGTTTGTATAAGGTTTCATCTAAAAATGCGTTATTATATCAGATGAACCTAATTGACTGCTTTTGGCCGAGGCTGTGTGAAAACCTAAAAATCAGTTAACGGTGACAGTGTTCAGTCGTATTAGCACGACTAGCGGCCAGCAGTGCGCTTCAGAATGCCTTCATTTACTATTTCTGCATCTCAAGCTGTTCGAGATAATGTCTAAGAAACACCTGCTAAAGAGCGTTAACGGCTTCTATATGCTTGGTCGACCAGGATCAGCTACCCTATGCTCGCATCGCCTGGATAAAACCCTTGGAACCGAGGATATTCATGACGCGTTTCATGTTGTAGGCAAGCACATGAAGACTCATTTCCGTTCCGACGTTCTTAAGCCCTTTGGTTAAAAAGTGTGTCGCACCCATCCACGCTTTCAACGTGCCAAAGGGATGTTCAACCGTTTGACGACGGGTGCGCATTATATCCGGCGTCTGATCCAGACGTGATGTTACCGCCTCCAGTACCTCTTCGTGTTCCCAGCGTCTGATGCGCCGATAGATACCCGTGGTGCACTGCGACTTCATTAAGCAACTCGGACAGGCCGAACTCCAATAGCAATGTAGCGTCTGGCCTTTTTCGACGTTCTTGAAGCGCCAAATCAGGCGCTCCCTTGCAGGACAGCGATATTCGTTACGCTCCTTCACGTATTGGAACGCTTCCCTGGGAAACATGCCTTTGGCCTGATTCGGCGAGGTTTTGGGTTTAGGGAGATACGTCGTAATACCGGCCTCATGACACGCAAGAATTTCATTACCTGTAAAATAACCGCGATCAGCTACAACGTGGAGATCACTGACGCCGCTAGCATCGCGTGCTTGCTTGGCCATCCGATAAAGCTGACGCCGGTCACTGCCGACATTAGTGACTTCATGGGCAACAATCAGATGATGCTGGCTATCGACAGCCGTCTGAACGTTGTAGCCCACGATTCCCGTTCCTCGCGTCGTCATGGAGCGAGCATCTGAGTCCGTCAACGAGATTTGCTGATCAGAGGCCTCGGTCCTTTGAGTTTCAATGGATTGCAGTTGCTGAACTTCTTCTGTGAGGGAGGCGATCTTTTCCTTCAATACTGTCGTCTGCGCTTCTGTGACAACGGTGGAGCCTTGATCCATTGCGTCGAGTTGGCGTAAATAGCGCTCAATACTCTTATCTATTTCTTCTGCGCGGCGTTTCATTTTGGCCAAGGTAAAGTTGCGGTCTCGATTGTTAACTGCCTTAAATTTACTGCCATCGATTGCCATGACCGACTGTGAAAAAAGCCCTAGACGCCGGCATATAACGACAAAGTCTCGACAGGTGGCTTGGATCGCTTTGCCATTGTGCTTGCGGAAATCGGCAATCGTTTTGAAGTCCGGCGCGAGGCGCTCCGTTAGCCACATGAGTTCAACATTACGCTGCGCCTCACGTTCCAACCGTCGGCTGGATTGCACGCGATTGAGGTAACCGTAAAGATAGATTTTTACAGGCACATCTCATTTGGCACTGCGTGGCAGGTCATTTGAATGCACCGCTGGTTGCCGACTATCGGCGATGGCACCTAGCTTGTGATCATGAGGTCAATGCATTGTTACTGGAACTCGGCATTTCTTTTCCAGATGATGCTCTTCTATTTCCTGTATGCGTAGGACGCAGCGCCATGGATGTCTATCGTTGGCTGGCAGGCCATCCTAATATTTCTGTAGAGGTGTGTATAGATATACACCCAGCCGCTCTATGGCATGATTTGCCTAACACCTCTATCGAGCAAAGAACCATTAATTTGTGGCGCAGCGTGCAAATCTTTTAGCTAAAGATCCAGGTACATTACCAGCCAGGGTTGCGAAATTTTGTGAGGCGCGCTGAATTCAAAATTTTAATAGAGAGCGCTAATTTTGGCGTGTCCATGCCTGAGCGCAGCGACACTTTGCGTTATTTCATGGGTAGAAAATACTATGGGCGTAGAGGAGTTAAGCTCAGTTCTTGTGTATGGAGGGCAGTAGAGAGGGTGGCGTATCCTGTTGATTGATCTCGCCAGATCACAACCAACATAGGACGGATACGCCATGAGCAATTCTACTCTCCAAGCCGT
>NZ_JAMXSJ010000052.1:0-12446 GCF_024124725.1 Halomonas sp. Ps84H-12
ACTGCTGGAACCCATCGGAAACGTTCCACCAGCAGAACGAGAAAGGACGTATTATCATCAACTGGAAGAGTCGGGTGAAGCTGCCTGACTCAAACAAACCGGTCTCCGGAATAACCGGGGCGGTTCATTTTGCTTTCAGGCCATAACTCGGGCTAAATAATTTCGTCTTCTCCCTGAACAATGACATCAAGCACATTGCCTTTACCAAACCGACCTTCCGCGCTTTCCCAAATATCAATGATGTTGCGCCCTTGCGGGTCCAGCATAGTGGTGACTTTTTCGCCGGTAAACTTAATGGAAAAGCGCCGCATTTTGCCGGTGGCTATACGGCCCGACTCGCCGCGTTCGGCCATGATGCGTTCTTTTTCTTCAGCTGATAGTGCCACGATTACACCTCGTCTTCTTTAAGTGATTCCATCAATACATGAAGCTCGCGATCGTGCGCCAGTTCATCTTCTATGGCGGACAAAATTACGTGCCGCATCCATGCCTGACGTGAAGTAAACCCTTTGCGTGCCGCCAAACGTGAGGCAAGGTTGAGCAGGTAGAACTCCTGCTCGTTGAAACGCATCAACACACCTTCTGTCGGTTTACCTATCTGGCATTGCGAAAGTGCGTCCTGGTGCTTTGCGAGAGTATCGGTAGGGTCATGTTTAGGCATAAGAATATCCACTATGTAGCCTTTGCAATCACAAGGCGTTTATTGTTAGTCCTCGTAATGTGCATATCGGCGTGTTGCGCTAGCAGGGCAGCGCGCTCCCATGTATTGAGCGAAAGCAAGAACCGTTGATGCCTGGGGAGTAGCGAGGCCACTTGATCAATCGGCAGGACACTGTTACGCAACACCCAAGCGTAAGCGTCTTGCTGCACAGCTTTGATTTTATTTTCGTCATCTGGATTGAGTGTCGTTAACCAGTAAAGCGCTTTATCTCCTTCGCCCTGAAGCTTCACGAGGAACTTGTTTTCAGTGATATCCACCGGGGCGTTGCTTTTATGCTGTGCGCTCCACGCGGCATGAATACTTGTGGCCATTATGGGGCGGCGCTCTTCCTCAAAAAGTGCTACTAAAAATGCATCCACATCCGCCGCATTATCGTTTTCTGTGGAATTCGGTAATGGTGGTGTGTCCGGAGTGATTGGCGAGGGAGTGTTAGGTTGGCTTGGGCCGGTAGGAGTTGGCACGGCATTAAACCTAGATGGGCAGGCAGCGTCGTGGAGCGACCAGACTTTTTCAATGCTACCCAAGTCGGTATCCCAGTAAAGAGCGGATCGGCCACTACCCGATAACCGTACAATGCCGTGTTGCTCTATAATCTGGTATTGATTGACGCCCACGATACCGCGCTGTGACTTCAGCGCAGACAGCATCTCTTCAGCCCTCAGAGGGCGCCGTTTTTCTCGAAATAAGTCCTTATAAAAATCATAAACCTGCGTGCGGCTTTCAGTATCCGGCTGATCAGTCCAGGGACCATGTTTCCAAATGAACCGACCCATGTACCGGCAATTTGGAGGTCGCTGTGAGTACAGGATAACATTTAACATATTCGGCAGACGCGACTGAAGATCCTCACCCCAATGGTCAGGCCAGGATGCTTGCGCCCAAAGTCCGCGTTTTTTTAATGATGTCACCAATTGCGTGACTGAAAACTCTCGCTCAGGGGCTTGCTTGAGCATTGCTTCGACGTGTCGTGCAATGCGTATAGCCAGATCATCAGTGATCCCCAGTGTCCGCAGGTGGCGCATCGTGGCAATAAGTGAATTACCAATCCGGACAGGGAAATCTTCATCCGTCGTGGGCAGGGTATCTTGTATCGTGCTTATCCAATGGCCAGCAAGCGCCTCGGGTCGTGAGTGTTCGGGCTCGTTTGGGCGTACCCTAGCGAAAATGTCCTCCACTATATGCAGAGGGCGCTGGCTTTGTTTTAGCAACGCCATGCAAGCGGCGCGATCTTGTTGTGCCGCCGTGCCAATGGCGGGTAGTGCCAACACGTCGCCATCATGACCCATCCAATACAGCAAGACACACTCAGCTAGCACCTCGATGCTGAACGAAGGCCAGTGCCGCTCATGAAGGCGGGCGGAAATAAGCGATAGTGCCTTGGTGGATGCCATACCGTTTAGCGCCGGAAGAAGGTCATCGCTTAGAAAGTCACGCTCTTCACCGTAAGAGGCACTTAGCCGTAACGGCACTAAAACGGCCTCGTTTGAGAATTTGGCGCCTTTAATCTGAGGATAAATCGCGCCCACCTCCACGCCACCGTCTTGATGAAACGGTGAGGTTGCCAATAGCTCGCATAACAGATCGGTATGTATTTCTTTTAAGTCTTGGCGATCTACAGTCAATAAGCGCTGCCAGGTGTGAAGGTCATCGGGATTCCCGGCATCATTCACGATCGCATGGAGTCCGTTTTGCACGCTCGCCAGTTCGAGTACATTTTGATAATGCGTTTCCCAGGAAGTGACGTGATTATCAAGCGCGCCTTCCTCTGGAATTGTCGCTCTTTTTAATGCCTGTAACAGTTCCACATAAAGCGGCTGGAAGTGGGACAGGGCCTTTCCTTCAACCTGGCGAATCCGCTCTCGGCTAACATCATGTACCTCACCGCATTCCTCCAGCGTACTGCCCTCAAGTCGCTGAATCAAAATGCGTATCTCGCGTGTGCGGTTAGTCGCGTCACTGCCTTCCAGAAAGGCTTGCGCAGCGGCCTCTAGCGCGACCAGTGCGCCATGGGTGATCGCATAGAGGCTGACACCACGAAGGGAGCGAAGCGCGGGCATGTCGTTCGCGATAAGGCTCATATAGTCCTTGTTCACGGAAGACACTGCAGAGGGGCGCATCTCGTTCTGTTGCGCGATGGGCTCTATATGTAGAGAAATAGGTTTTATGTCGACGCGATAGAACCGAGTGAGCGCATCTAGCAAGTCTTCAAAGGACTTACGCCCCATGTTGGGTGTTTGTATCAATTTTTGGGGCGATAGGGCTGCGATAGCGCCAAACGTGAGATGCCCGACCCCGAACAGCGCATTACGAGTTCGAACCTGCACGAAAGGATCAATAAGGTCTAAGCTGTCTAGCCATGGCGGCATCGCAGCGGCAACTTTTAGGATGGCATTCGTAAGGCTGTCAATCTGATCTCGAACTACTGTTGATAGCGCTTCATCACAAACGTGATGGTAATGCGCTATTCCAATAGTGTCAGCCACTTCACTAGGTAGCGACGCCCAGTTTTGCCGGAAGTCGCGCATCGTGTAGATCCGCTGCGCGATCAGTGTACCGCTCACGGTTGGAAAGGAGTGTAGCACCGCTTGGAGCGCCGTATCTGCCTGCATTATCAATGGCTGCTCATCAAACGGAACACTCATTACCTCTGGTGCGGCCTTTTCCGAGTCGTGTGATACCGCTGCGTCAAAGGGGTGACCTTTGAGGTTCACGCAGTCAGTCAGCGGGATATTCAGGCGATCAAAGATGGCCGCCGTGATAGGGCAGAGCGCCATGCCCGTTGCGGCTGCGTCGAGAAGCTCTTTCTCTTGAGAAAGAGAGTTCCATTCGTGCATTTCCGCGAGCATATAATCGGAGTAAAGCACTGAACCTGTCGGGTGCTCATCAAGGAAGTCGCGTAGGGCTTGTGGCGTCTTGAGCAAGGTAAAGAACTGCAGGCGGTGCTCACCGTGCACATAGAGGTAAGCATTCGTGACGATGCTAGCCATGGCTACACCCCGCTCTTGTCTTTCGAGTGGTCGGCAATAAGGGTATCGCTTTTCTCAATCAGGGTATCGAGCTGCAGGACGGATTGCTGGCGTTGGGCCTGCTCATGCCACTCCTGCATATGGCGCAGCCCCCATTCGGCATACCGGCGCAACACCCGCGTAAAGCGCTCCTGGGAGCGCGCCTTGGGCACCAACTGCTCGACGGTTTTGGTGAATGATACCGTGGCCGTGCTGCTGTCTAGTGAGCCGATATTGATGAAAGTTTCACTGTTAGCCTCGTTTATAAGAGGCACCAGGGTATCGCCGTTAGCCCGAATACCTAACATGCAGGCGAAGCGAAAAACTTCCACTTCTTGCACAAACAGCGGTACATCGTCGTTATCCGCTGACAGCTTGCTATCCACCAGCGATTTCATCGTGAGACGAGCACTGCCCGATAAGCTAATGGTGCTGCCGCGCTCTTGGGTGGACTCTTCCGAATGAGAGGTGATGTTATCGGCCATGGGTAAATCTCCTTAATCCAAGGGGGCACGTTCAAGGCGCGAGGAGTTTTCAGCCTCACTTTTCACGATCAAGTAAGATTCGCCAACTTTGTGGGCGATATGCCGATACATTTCCTCGTTGATCTCGCCGCTGTGGTAAAGCATGGCAACTTGGTGGGAATGATGCGGTAGGTATTCCAGCACTTGGAGCCGATGGTCCACGTCCAGGCGCCCAAGCGGCGTATCCATGACCAGGGGGCCAATCTTTCGCCCAATTTGCCCCAACGAGATAATCAGGGAGAATGCCAATATCTGCGTTGCGCCCGCAGAAGGGGCGAGAACTGGTGCACCGGTGTCGTCGATAATGGTCATTCGGAACGTGTCTTTAGCGATTTCGACACGTTCATGGTGCGCTTCGTGGGTCATGGCCACATACGCATGGCTGGTATATTCCTCGACCTTTTTGCGCATGGCCTCAGTTTGGCGTTCGTGCGCTTTTTCGATAACGGCTTTCATGGCGTCCAGTCGCTTGCGCGCCTGTTTAACGACATTGGCCTTTTCACTCTGCTCCGCATCACGCTCCAGCTTCTCCTGCAAGGTCTGGATGCGTGCTTCGTTTTTGGTGATTTCCGCTTTCTGTTTTTCAATGCCCGCTTCTAAATGGCCAATCTCCTTCAAGAGCCCGTCGCGCTTGCGACGCAACTCTAAAAGCTCCTCCTGAGTAATATTGCTGCTACGCTTGATTAATTCATCCAACTGGCGCTGCACCTCGAACTTTTCATGCAGGGCTTCGCTGAGTTGTCCGACTTTGCTTTGGTAAAGCGGTTTAACGGGGGTCAGTTTATCCAAAAGCTGTTGCAGTGCATTGCGTTGCCCAATAAGCGTTTCGTATCGATATTGGCGAGAAGCTCGTGCATCACGATCAGCCTCCAATTCGCCCAGCAAGCTTTCCAGTTTTTGGCGTGTTGCAGCGTCGGGTGATTGGTAGCAGACCGGGCAGTTGCCCTCTGCGAGCACGTTGCGACGCAATTCCTCCAAGTGGTCTTGCTTGACTTCTTTTTGTGTCGTTTGCGCCATGGCGTCCGCTTCACGGTTGACCGCTTCACGGCGCTCACTGAGTGCCGGCTGTGCCAAGTCGTGCCATGCATTGGCGCCCATACTGGCAAGTTCCTCGCGGTGCATCTGAATGTTGGTGGCCAGGGTATCAGCGCGCTTTTTTAATGCATCACGTTCAGCGAAGGCGATTTCGTCATTGGTATGGTGGTCGAGCCGACGATCGAGAGCGCTGAGTTCTTTATTGACATCCTTAAGCCGGTCACCCGATTCACCGACTTCTTTAATGAATTGGTTGTTTTCTTCTTGAAGCCCCTCAATTTTACGAGTGTTTAGTTCGGCCTGATCGCCTTGGGCATAGCTTCGCGTTAGTTTTTGCGCATGCTTAATAGCGCTATCCACCACGCTTTCTGCTTTGGCGAGGATAGGGAGCCCTAGCACGCCATTGATCGCTTGAGCGAGGTCACGGTTTTCAGGCCGTGACTGACTTACTAGATCTCGGTATTCATCCAACAACTCGCCATCAAAGAGAAAAAATCGCCCCAGAATCGGCGGGGCTATGCGACCGATCATCCGTTCCGATTCGTCTTGGCTCAATACCCGACGCGAGCCGTCCTGATTCTCTTGCGTGACAGTGAAGCCAATGTCTAACTGGTCGTAGTTTTGTGGGGTGGTTTTCTCAAAACGCCAGGTGGCGCGACGCTCAATGATGATGGGGGCATCGTCATACATCGCTTCAATGGTCACCCGCATCGGATGATCCGGGCCGGAGCGCAGCGCCTTGGCGTTATAGAGTGTGAACGGGTCAAGGGTGCCTTCTTTGCTGCTGTCGATTTGATTGAACAAGCACCACTTCAAGCCGTTAATCAGGCTGGTTTTACCCGCGGTGTTGTTCCCTCGTATCATCAGCATGTTGCGCTCACCGGAAGGGAAGTCGACCTGGTGTTCGCCGTAGTAGCCGCCGATGTTTTCGATGGTGACGGTCTTAAAATGAAGTGTCAGCTTATGCATCCGTGCCTCCTTGCTCCTCTTTCACGCAGATTTTAAACAGTTCTTCGCCTTTTCGACTAACCAAACTCCCCACCAGGGTGCGCCCTTGGGGCCCGGTATCACGCCCCAGGGTCTCCTGCTCGATATTGTCCGCCATGCTATAAAGGCAACTGATGTCTTCCCATAAAGCGTCGGCTTCGGCGTCAGTTTCCGTCTGTTCCCGACAAACTGCTTTCAGTGTTTGATGGGCGATATCGCTACTGGATATCTCTTCCAGTGGCTTTTCGCTTTCGGCCTTTTCGGCGTCAAAGGCGGCAGGATCAAAGTCAAAGTCCATTTTCTTTCTCCTTGGCATTGCTGTCGGCAGTTGGGGCCGGTGTAGGGCATGGAATGTCGTCAGGGGAGGATATGGCCTTCTTCTGGCGCTTCTTCCCCCCATCTTGCGGCAGAGGGATATCGTCGGTATCGCCTAGCGAACAGGGCGCAAAGACTTCATAGGTATTGATGCCGGGGCGAATGATATCGGGCGCGTCGGACAGAAAGCGTGATCGGCCGCCCTCGATATAGTCCGCCTCCAGTTCTGTACCCGCCCAGTATCGCCCCAATTCTTCGCAGACCCGCCCAGTAAGAAAGGAGCCGGAAAACGGATCAAACACCTTGTCGCCGGGATCGGTGAGCATACGGATGAAATACTCCGGTAGCTTCGCAGGGAAACGCGCCGGATGAATGGGAAGTTCATGGGTTCGGCAATAAGTGGAATACGCGGAATTGCTTTCGGTGTTGGCAATGGCCAGCAGGTTAGAAGGAATGGCCCCTTGCTGGCGTTGAGAAAACCCTGGGCTAATATCGTGCCCGCTGGGTCGTCTACGCCCTTCGTACCCATTGGCTAATAACTTTTCCATCGACCCGGAGTAGGGCGCAACAATGCGCTTATTGCTGGCCTTTGGGTATGGAGTTTTCGATAACCACCACACGCAGTTCACAGCATCCTTGGGGCGGACACGACGTACGGTCACCCACTCGGCAGGACTTGGGAGCTTGCTGGGGTTGTACCAAAAATGCTCTAGGCAGAGGTGAAACCCGTACTCACGAACTAACATGATCAAAAGATCAAAGTGGTAAAGCGAACGGGTTGGTAAACCTTTTTCCCAAGAACCTCCAATATCAATGACCAGGCTACCGGTGTCTTTCAAAATACGGTGCATTTCCTGGGCGAAAGGGCGAAACCAGTCGCAATACTGCGTCGCAGCTGCGTTGCCGTACTCTTTTTTACGCACTAGGCCAAACGGGGGTGAAGTCATGATCAGATCATGCGACTCTTCTGCTTGGGCTTGCATGTAGGTCAAGGCATTGCCGTGGTACATGGTACCTAGATCTGTTTGATGAACCGCCGTCAGTGGTGCGTCTCGCGCTTCATCCAGTGCTTGTCGCGTACGTTGGTCGCGAACATCCAGGTCGTCTAGATAGGCTTCCGCGCTGGGGTAGCCATGCTGACGGGCGATCTCTTTTAATGCACGTGCGGCGCCTGCGGTGATCCCGTTTAAATCCTGCGGTAGGGGTGACATGGCCGCTCTCCTTGCGAGTAATCGATAAGCCAAATAGGATATATTTTATATCATATCATATTGTTTTTTATATCTAAGGAGGGCATATGGCGACCCACACCACGGAGCAGGGAGCAGTGGAAAAGGGTGAATTGCCTTCGTTGACTGGAAGTGAGTGGCAAACCTCGTACCGCACGGGGCGAGATGATCTTGCGTCGGACTTTTATGCGCCGGCGATGGCGTGCGCGACACGCATTGAACGCACGTCAGGGTACTTTCGCTCCACGGTGTTTGCCTTGCTGTATGCTCCTTTGCAGGGTTTTTTGGCCCGTGAGGGGCGTATGTCGCTACTGTGTTCGCCGTATCTCTCCGCCGACGATGCCGAGACATTCCATGCCCTTCTAAGCGAACAACCAGGAGAGTCAGTGGATCAGGCGTTGGAGTCACTCTCACGCCAGGCACTTCTCCGCGAGGTGGAAAGCCTATCCGCGTCGCCTCACGGCCATTGGCATCAACCGCTGCTCGGCGGCTTGATTCGCCATGGATTCTTGGATATCCGTATTGCGCTATTGCGAGGCGGCAATGGCTTGTTCCACGAAAAAATGGGGGTTTTTCACGACGCCTATGGCCACCAAGTAAGTTTTAAGGGATCGGTCAATGAAACCTTTAGCGGGTGGGGATTGCAAGGCAATATCGAGTCGATTGATGCCTTCTACAGTTGGGTGCCCGAAGACGCCCCCCGAGTGAAAGGCCACAGGAATGAGTTTCTTGAGGTGTGGGAAGGAAAGTACAAGAGCGTCCAAACTCTGACGCTAGGCGAAGCCGTGGAATCGGCGGTATTTCATAACGCACCTGAGGACCCCGAGGAAACACAGGCGTTGCTCTCACAGTATCAGAAGTATCGCCAGCAGCGCGGCGTAAAATTGGTTAGCGCGAGCCTGGACGGTGAAGACAAAACACTGCCTGATAGCATGTCCTCGCTTTCCGACAACGAACCGCTTTCATCACAGTGGGCGAGCGGACGTGTTGCGGAGCCTCACCAAGCGCGGGCGATTAACGCGTGGTATGAAGCGGGCCGCCAAGGTATTTTTGAGCATGCCACCGGGTCAGGGAAAACCTTTACGGCCTTGCACATCATACGCGATCACCTTCGCTCGGGTGGTGTAGTTCTTATCGTCGTGCCAAGCACACTGTTAATGAAAGGCTGGTACGCCGAACTAAGCGAAGAGATCCCCGATGCGAAAGTGGTACGAGCGGGTGGCGGTCATCAGCGCTGGCGTCAGTCTGGTGAGTTGGAGTGGCTGATGCAGCACCCCTCGGCCATACGCCCTTTGGTGTTGCTGGCGACAATGCAAACTGCCGCTAAAGCAGAGTTTCGCAATCGCCTGCGTCGGCTGGACAACATATTGTTAGTCGCTGATGAAGTTCACCAGTTAGGTAGCGATCATCACCAGCAGTTATTGAGTGTCGACATTGGGGCTCGCCTGGGGCTCTCAGCCACACCTGAACGCTATGGTGATCCCGATGGCACGGCAGCGCTGATGCACTACTTTAATGGTATCGTCGGTGAGACCTTTACGCTGCGCGATGCCATGTTGGCGGGGCGCTTAACCCAGTACCTCTATCATCCAGTGACGCTCTCGCTCACCGCCGAGGAAGCGGAGACTTGGAAGGATCTCACCGATCAGTTGCGTCAAGCTATCCAGCGCAGTTCCCGAGACGAGAATGGGAAGCCGAAAGACAACCACCGCACGCGAATGTTGAAGATCAGGCGCTCGCGTATTGCCAAAAAAGCACAGGCAAAGATCGATATCGCTAAGCGCGTGGTGTCGGATCACTACGAACTAGGGCAGCACTGGCTTGTGTACTGCGAGGATCAAGATCAACTCTACGCGGTTGCCACTGCCATCGCTAAGACAGGCATTGCGCCCTGGGTCTACCACTCGGAGATGGAGGGCGACCCCGACGCAACATTGGCGGCATATCGACGCGAAAGCGGTGTGCTGGTGTCGATTCGCTGCCTAGACGAAGGTGTGGACATACCCGAGATATCGCATGCGGTAATTTTGGCATCGAGCCAAAACCCTCGACAATTCATTCAGCGTCGGGGGCGGGTGCTACGACGCTCACCGGGCAAGTTACGCGCCAATATTTGGGATGCGCTGGTTCTGCCGCCCAATATGGCACACGACATTCATGGATCGCTGACACGCTCGGAGCTACTACGCGCCATAGAATTTGCCGAAAATGCCGCGAATCAAGGCGGTGACGTATCGGCACTGCGCCAGTTGGCGATAGACTTGGGCATGTCAGTGGACGAAATCTACGGTTTAGCGGAAGTGGCAGAAGAGGACGAATAGCATGGAACGCGTTATTACGACACACAACGCCGCAGTGAGTGCGTCCTTTCAGGCGACGAAGAGTCTGATTGCTCCTATCATGAAGCGTAAGAATGGGTTGCTGCGCACCTGCGGTCAGAAAGAGGAAGCCGTGTTTGACGCCACAGCAGGGCGATTCAATCGTAACTTATTGAGTAAACCGCCGCGCTGGGTTATTCGGGTCGAGGGCGACTTAACGCTCCCCGACGACCTTTCGGTGGAAGCAGAGCGCTGTGTGGGGAGTTTCAATTTTAATAAGGGCGCCGATATCGTGGCCGTGAGACTCTTCATCCTTCACCGTGAGCAGAAAGGAGATAAATGGCAAGCCTTTGAAGGATACGAGCACCGTTTACTGCTATTGGCTAATCCCTTGTTCCCCGAGGGGTCTTCCAGTGCTACGGTATATTGCAACTCCTATCAGTCGATTACAGACAGCACCCCAGAGGAAAACCTAGAAGCGTCAGAAGAGGATACGCCCTCACGCCCTGGTGAGAGGCCACCTTTAGACAGCACGTTATCCGTGCAGCGTCGGGGGGCGCCCGCTCGACAGGTCGAGATCGCCGCCGCTTTATTATTATCACCCCCGAAGGGGGCGGTGAACGCCTTGCCAGCTAACCAACAAATGGCGCTGGAAAGCGCTGTTGTCGCGTTATTCGATCATTGGTCGTTGTCGATGTGGGCTGGCGAGCAAGACAAGGCCCCTGTCATAGCATTTGCCAAAGCACTTGATGATTTAGAGCCAACACCGCTTGCAACTACCTTGGCAGAAGCGGATAGCCAGCTCGCGGCGGGTAACAAATCAGAAAATGTAACCCTAGCGTCCGATGTGTGCCGCCGAACGCAACGCGCTATCGCGGACGGATTTCAGCATTTCATCATTGTCTCGCGTGATGCTGAACAGTCGCACGCGCTCGGGGATTTTATTATCGAATCCCTGCCTATCTCTATGGCACGACTATCTCTTTTGCGAAGCGCCGCATCATTGGCTCATGGGGATACGCTACAAATAATGCAGCAGCACGAGGGGTGGGTACTTCACGTTCGCCAACATCAGGATGCGCTCAGCGTCTTGGACATGGCACGTATCCATCACCCGATGGTATGGCTTACGTTGCCACTAACATTTGATGTAGATACGGCTCTCTCCCAAAGCTTGCGCTTTACAGGTATCGAACCTCCGAGCAACCCTCGGGAGTTGCGCCAACATGCGCTTGCTCAAACAATAAAGATTCTCATGATCCAAGAGGGTATTACAGTGTCTCCGCGTCTGGTTAATCAGTTTTTTCAGACATGTCTGTATCATGCACCAAGTGCGTCATGGGACGTACCGCTCGATGATAATACTCGCCAGATATGGATGGATGCGCTCTGTCTTCTTTTGCCGCCGATGATTAGCGTGTTGTCCACTGAGAATAAGGCAACATTGCTGGCAAAGTTATGCGAAAAAATGGAGATTTCGGCAAAAGAAGAACGCCATTTAAAAAATTATTTTTAATATTAAGCTATTGCCTTTGGTGTGTCCCACCATCTATAAAAAGCGTCAAAAATAATGAATGAAGGAAGAGAAATTTGAGTCGGCCGTCCTTGCCTGACGCTCCCGTCGGCAACCCTAGCTAGGGCTGCGTGTATTTGGTGTCGTAAGATCAACATGGTTAACTATCTGTAAGCTGTAGCGTACATCCGTGTAAGACATCTCACTTTCTAC
Source organism: Halomonas sp. Ps84H-12 (assembly GCF_024124725.1). NCBI lineage: Bacteria > Pseudomonadati > Pseudomonadota > Gammaproteobacteria > Oceanospirillales > Halomonadaceae > Halomonas > Halomonas sp. Ps84H-12. The sequence continues at coordinate 11,861 of NZ_JAMXSJ010000052.1, forward strand.
ATGACATCACCACACCGAACGCGTTAGTGTGACGATGCCATCGTCATATTTTTAATGTCGCCAGGTGCTCTATAAATCGCTGTGAAAACGCCATGTCGTGCTCCCACGGTGCCTTCGCTACAGCAGCGGTCGTCTTAGTGGTCGATGCCCCAAACACCACCGATACCGCCTCATTTTCCACTTCAGCGGTCTCTCCATCAGATCCTGTGCCGTTATCCAGCGGTGCTCCCGGTGCGGTATTGCCATACCCGGCGGCAACAGGCGCCGAGATAAGTGACACCAAGGTGACAATCGCCTTTTCATCGGGAAGGTCGTCAGCAATACGCTGCGCATAGCGACGTAATAGCGACTCATTGAGTACAAACAGGAAACAGTCCGGATCATGCAGGCCAAGGCGACGTATGCCCCTCCCCAATACTTGGCGGAAATTTTGCTCGGTACGAATACGGCTCAGGTAACGTAAGCGTTCATTCCACGACGTTCTGCCACCCTGCTGAAAATCGCCCTACAGTAACCTCACACTTTCCAACACGAGGTTACCCCCATGAGAAAGCACCGCACACCCGAACAGTGGCAGGCTCTGGTC
>NZ_JAMXSJ010000053.1:0-12326 GCF_024124725.1 Halomonas sp. Ps84H-12
CGAACAGGCGCGAATGGAGGCGCAGCAGGGTATCCTCCCGGCGGAATCGGACCTCATCCCGCGCCGCCAGGGCGGCCTGCACCTCGCCGCGATTGCGCCGTCCGGAAAAGAGCGGTACCGAGAGCCCAGCGGTCAAGGCGGTATCATCCGTCACTTCGAAGCGCCGGATGCCGACCTGCCAACGGATGTCGCTCTCGGACTGGCTGCGCGCCAGCTGAATTTCCGCTTCGCGGATACGCTGTTCGCTGGCGTAGATTTGAATGGCCGGGCTGTCGCTGACCCGCTGGTACAGAGCAACGAAGTTGTCGGAGGAACCGAACTGGAACAGGTCGCCTTCCAGCATTTGAAAGTCCGGGCTGGTATCACCCCACAGGGAAGCCAGAGCCATTTTCCGGCTCTCGTAGGCGGCTCGCAGATGGGACTGCTCAATACGACTCTGGGTGAGCGCGGCCCTGGCGCGCAGGACTTCGGCCTGGGGCGCCGCGCCGCGGTCGGCGCGACGGGTGACGATCTCGTGGGTGGCCTCGGCCAGCGCCACGGCTTCAGCGGCCAGTTGGAGTTTTTCCTGCAGGGCCAGGGTGGCGACAAAGCGCTGGGTCACCTGTCCGAGCACATCCAGGGTCTCGGCCCGGCGCTCGGCCTCGACGCGCCCGTATCGTGAGTCAACCACGCTGACGCGGGCCTGACGCTTGCCGCCAAGTTCGAGAACCGATGACAGGGATAGGGTGTACTCTGCCCCGTCAACTCCTCGCAGATTGTCGCTGCCGAGGAAGTTTTCCACTTCCAGGCCGGCCTCCAGGGCAGGATTTTGATCTGCCGTGATGCGTCGGCCATCAAGACCCTGAAGGCGAAAATCGAAGACCTGGAGGCCGGGGTTTTGTGCCATGGCCCGCGAGAGAGCTTTGGACAGAGTGAGCGGTTTCTCCCCGGCGAGTGCCAGGGTAGAACCAAATGCCAGCGTTAGAAGGCAAAAGGCATGGATAATAGAGTGGCACGGCATTGCGCGCCGCCCGTTTTTTACGGGCATTCTGAAAAGCATGGGACTGCTCCTATGAAAGTCTAAATGACAGTTGTTCCCCGGGTGGGGAAGGTATTCGCAGGGTCAGGAAATGGGAGGGCGGAAAAGGGAGGATTGAACCCCGGTGGTGAAGTTGGCTTGGTAGTCGGACTGTACTATTCCCGCAGCCAAGCCGGAAATGTCTGTGAGGGTTCCCAGCAACACCATGTGAAAGTAGCTGTGGCTGTGATGGCAATGGTCCGCTGAATGACTGGGGCTGTCGGGAAACGACTTGGTTGCCTGATTTTCGCTGGAAAAATCCGCTGATTCGTGTGAATGCTCATCATAATGTGGCATTGCGGGGTTGTGCGGTTGTGCTTCATAGGCAATAGACGCCACTGACTGCAAAGCAATCAACAGCGTCATTGCGACTATGAAACAGCGTTTAATCATGCAAGTGGTCCCGGAATTTGATCGTGAGCCTAGCAGAAAGGCAACCACATAGAAAGGACTGGACTCCCATGGCGTTACGTGTGTCCGTAGTGCGCTGCCCTGAGTGGCGGGCGATTGCACCGACCAACCGCAGTTCGTCTATGTGGCTGCCGCCGGGGGCAGCCGGGCCGGGATCAATATGGCCGGCGGCGACGCTATGCTCGATCTTCGCGCCATGCCGGCGGTCATGGCGATGCGGGCCAATATGACCGTGCAGGAATTGGCTGAAGAGCTGTTTCCCTACCGGACCACAGTGGAAGGGCTCAAGCTCTGCGCCCAGACTTTTACCAAGGACGTGACTCAATTGTCCTGTTGCGCCGGGTAAGGCTGCGTTCCCGGCTCAGTCGGCATTCCTGATCAGGCGCGGCAGCCAACGCAGATACGCCACCATGCCAAACAACTCGACCAGGGATTGGAAGACGATGACAACGATGGCGGCACGCCAGGGCTCCGGCAGTGACAGCGCCAGCGGCAGCATGACGAAGGAGTTGCGGGTGCCAAAGCTGAAGGTGAGGGTGCGGCCGATAGTGGGCGTGAACCCGAATAGCTCACTGAGCCCCTTGCCGATGGTAGCGGCGGCAACCAGATAAAGTACAAAAACCACAAGCGCCGACCACAGCAGGGCGCCATTGTCGATCACCAGGCTGACCTGGGAGCCGGCAATTAGAAACACCACCAATGCCAGCAACGGCACGGGCAGCCACCCAAGCCAGTCCACCAGTGTTTGCGCGCGCGGGTGCTTTTCCGTCAACCGTTCGGTAATCCAGGCCAGGATCAGCGGGGTGACAATCAATCCGAAGAATGCCGGCAGCAAGTGGCTGCCAACCGCCAGTTCAATGGCGATATTGCCCATGAAGAGCCAGATATAAATGGGTAGCAAAATGAGCTGGACCAGCAGAAGGATCGGCGCGGCCGCTATGGCCCTGGCACCGTCCCCACCACCGAGATGGGTAAAACTGATAAACCAGTCCGTACAGGGCACCAGCAGTACCAGCAGTACGCCGAGACGAATAGCGGGATCATCCGGTAACAGCCACAACAGAAGACCAACGACCACCGGTATCAGGATAAAATTGCCCGTCAGCAAAGCGGCCAGAAAGCGGCGATCACGAAATGCCGACCTGAGATGTATCAGTGGTACCTGAGTGAAAGTGGTGTACAGGAGAACGCCCAGTGCGGGCCAAAGCAGCGCTTCCCAATGACGGGTCTGCTCTGATGACATCCAGCCGATGGTCATGCCGGCCAGGATGGCTAGGAGATAAAGCCAGACTTGATATCGCTCCAATTGTTCGCGCATTTAAGGCTGTTCCCGCTGTTTTTTCGAGGGCACGATAGTATCATTGGGGCGCAATGAACTCCCGACACTTGCCCTGAGCATTTCGGCAGGCTTCGAGGGGGACTGAAATCTCTTTAGGTTGGGTCGGGAGAGATACGGTAAAATGGTTAGCGTCAGCGTTATACCTTTTTTCTGACAGTAGCGGGGATGGGCGTCTCCACAGGGTTGGTGGCTTTTTACCCGGTTTGGCTGGTTCTGACCCTGTTGAGAGGAGCTGTCAGTAAAAAATGAAATTATTTTTAAGGAATTTCTGAGCATGGTATTTATCATGGTGTTACCGATTATCAGTATAATAAGCCGTTGAAAATAAAAGACAAAAATGGCTTATTGATAATAGAGTGGGAGTGATCCTACGTCCAATTAGGGTAATGGTTAGCTAGACTCAACAAGGCCGCTCAACGATTGAGCGGCCTTGTTGTATGATTCGCATATACCTAAGGGCCGTAATATTCCGCTCGAAAACTTCATTGAGCAGTTCCTCAGTGTTCAAGAGGTGGTGAATCGAGTCAAACGAGAATTCGGCTCAAGGGTCTGTCTCGACCTCATCATCAAGGACACAGACCACACAAATCAGCACTGGGAAGAGGATATCGATTCGATTGATCCATTCCTGCCCGAGCGCTACACTCATGAACAGCTGAAAAGCCTACTATCAGGCGAGGATGAGTCATGAAAGATAAAATGTCGAAATCTACCCCGCTAACGCATTTTGCGCGTCATGCGAGCGCTGAGCAGAAACAAGCCGTGCGTAACAAGGTCATCCATAACGCCATCGCTCGTCAGAAGCGTGTTCTCGACCAAGCTAAAGAGCTGAATTGCTAGCTTAGCTGTTGAGCAGTCGCATTTCCTTGGCCCGCCGATGAGCGGGCTTTCTGTTTCTGCCTGTTTTTTTAGTGGCTTGCGAACAGCAGTTCATACACCCTAAAAATCGGGCTAGCGTTAAATATCATAAGGTTACATTTCATCAATGAATCAGGTTTCTCATAACAGCCTTGTCTCTTTTATTTGGAAAATTGCCGATGACTGCCTGCGCGATATTTACGTCCGCGGCAAATATCGTGACGTCATCCTGCCCATGGTGGTGTTGCGCCGCCTGGACACCCTGCTGGAGCCGACCAAGGACGCGGTGCTCGAAGAGGTTCGCTACCAGAAAGAAGACGAAGGCGCGCTAGAGCTGGATGAGGAGCCCTTGAAGGAAGCCTCCGGCTACGTGTTTTACAACACCAGTCATTGGACGCTAAAGAAGCTGCACGGCACTGCCACCAACAACCAGCAGATTCTGCTGGCGAATATCGAGGACTACCTCGATGGTTTCTCCGATAACGTCAAGGAGATCATCCGCCGTTTCAAGCTTTTCGATCAGATGCGCCACATGGCCGACAAACAGGTGCTGCTGGATGTCATCGAGAATTTCGTCTCGCCCTATATCAACCTCACGCCTCACGATACGGAAGACCCCGAAGGCAACACCCTACCGGGGCTTTCCAACCTGGGCATGGGCTACGTCTTCGAAGAGCTGATTCGCAAGTTCAACGAAGAGAACAACGAAGAAGCGGGGGAGCACTTCACGCCGCGCGAGGTGATTCACCTCATGACGCACCTGATGTTCGACCCAATCAAGAATCAGCTACCCCCGCTCATGACGATTTATGATCCGGCCTGCGGGTCGGGCGGCATGTTGACCGAAGCGCAGAACTATATCAAGGATCCAGAAGGCCTGATCAAGGCCAGCGGCGACGTCTATCTCTACGGCAAGGAGATCAACGACGAGACCTACGCGATCTGTAAATCGGACATGATGATCAAGGGTAACAACCCCGAGAACATCCGCGTTGGCTCCACGCTCTCCAGCGATGAGTTTTCCGCCGAACGCTTTGACTTCATGCTCTCCAACCCGCCCTACGGCAAGAGTTGGAGCAGCGAGGTCAAGTACATCAAGGACGGCAAGGATGTCATTGATCCGCGCTTTCAGGTGGAGTTGGCTGATTATTGGGGTAACAAAGAGACGGTAGACGCTACTCCGCGCTCCTCGGATGGCCAGCTGCTGTTCCTGATGGAGATGGTCAGCAAGATGAAGCCTGCGGGCACCAGCCCGCTTGGTTCGCGTATCGCCTCCGTTCACAACGGCTCTAGCCTATTTACCGGCGACGCGGGTAGCGGCGAATCCAACATCCGCCGCTACATCATCGAAAACGACATGCTGGATACCATCATCCAGCTGCCGAACAACCTGTTTTACAACACCGGTATCACCACCTATATCTGGCTGTTGACCAACGCCAAGCCGGAAGCCCGAAAAGGGCGTGTCCAACTGATCGACGCCAACCTGCTCTACCGCAAGTTGCGCAAGAACCTGGGCGACAAGAACTGCGAATTTGCGCCCGAGCATATAGAAACGATCACTAACGCCTACCTCGACTTTGCCCCCATCGAGCGGGAAATCGACGCCAACAACGACCCGCAGGGCATCGCCGTGCAGGTGTTCGATAACGACGACTTCGGTTACTACAAGGTCACCATCGAGCGCCCCGACCGCCGACGCGCTGGTTTCAGCGCCGAGCGCATCGCACCGCTACGTTTCGATAAAGCCCTGCGGGAGCCGATGGAGTGGCTGTGGGAAGCCCACGGCGACAAAGTTTACGAGCCGGGCTTTTTAAAAGGCGAAGCCAAAGCCATTGCCGCCTGGTGCGAAGAGCAGGGCATGACCCTGAACGCCAAGCAGCGCGGCAAACTGACCGATACCCGCTACTGGCTCAAGCTGCGCGATCTGCATGATGCGGCCACCGCCTTGATGGAGCAGATCGGCATGCAAGAGACCGATGACTTCAACGCCTTCCGCGAGGCCGTCACCAAAACGCTCAAGGCGCAGAAGATCAAGCTAACCGCCGGAGAGAAAACCGCGCTGCTGAACGCCGTGAGCTGGTACGACGAGCGCGCACATAAAGTGATCGACAAGCGCTACTCGCTCTCGAAAGAGGGCGTGAGAGGCCTGACCGAGCGCTACGGCTGCACCGAGGAAGCACTTTCGGACTTCGGCTACTACCGTCAGGACGATGGCAGCTACCTGACCTATGAAAGCGCCACCGACCTGCGCGATGCGGAAAGCGTGCCGCTAAAGGACAGCATTCACCGCTATTTCCAAGCCGAGGTGAAGCCGCACGTTAAAGAAGCCTGGATCAACCTCGACTCCGTGAAGATCGGCTACGAGATCAGCTTCAACAAGTACTTCTACCGTCACAAGCCACTGCGGAGTCTGGAAGAGGTAACGCGGGATATTTTGGCACTGGAAAAGCAGGCCGATGGGCTGATTGCTGATATTCTGGGTGTCGAAGTGGCGACGAAGCTGGAGCTGGCGGAATGAATATCGCGGCTTATCCAACGCACGAACTCACCAGTACTACTCAGGTGGCTCACCTTCCTGTTATTCCCAGTCATTGGGAAGTTCGACGGGTTAAATATGCTTCGAACCTGAAGTCGGAGAAAATTGCTAGCAAGGGATGTGACCTGCCCTATATCGGTATGGAAAACGTTCAAAGTTGGTCTGGAAACCTTCTCGAAGGTGGAAGTGAGGTCGAGGGGCTAGCAACTACTTTTGAGGCTGGCGATATACTTTTTGGAAAGCTTCGGCCCTACCTCGCGAAGGTTGTCAAACCCGGTTTTTCAGGCATTTGCTCATCTGAATTCTTGGTTTTCCAGTCTGCTAAGGATACTTTTGGAGATTTCTTGGCATATGCGCTACGGTCTTCTGACTTTATCAGCCTCATCAATGGATCAACCTACGGCGCAAAGATGCCTCGGGCGAACCCTGACTTCATAGCTAATGCTGAGATTCCATTCCCCCCGCTCCCCGAGCAACGCGCAATCGCCGCATTTCTAGATAACAAATCCGCCAAAATCGACCAGGCAGTGCGGATCAAGGAAGCGCAAATCAAGCTCTTGCGCGAGCGTCGCCAGATCCTGATCCAGCAGGCCGTCACCCGTGGCCTTAACCCTGGCGCGCCCATGAAAGACAGCGGCATCGACTGGATTGGGGAGATTCCTGCGCATTGGAAGGTTTGGCGCAGTAAATTCCTTTTTAAACAAAGTAAGGAGTTAGCTCGCAAGAACGATATTCAATTATCGGCTACGCAGTCTTTCGGGGTTATCTCACAGGAAAAGTTCGAATCTTTAGTAGGGCGTAGGGTCGTTAAAATTTCAACTAATCTCGATAAGCGAAAACATGTCGAACTAAACGATTTCGTCATAAGCATGAGAAGTTTCCAAGGGGGGCTTGAAAGGGCTTATTCAACGGGCTGCATTCGCTCATCATACGTCATCCTTAGGCCTGCGCCGGAAGTAAACCCAGATTTCTTTGGCTATTTGCTGAAGACCCCGCGCTACATCCATGCGCTTCAGATTACCGGAAATTTTATCCGCGATGGACAAGATCTGACATTTGAAAATTTCGCTGACGTGGATCTTTATGTCCCGCCATATCAGGAGCAGGCTGAAATTGCAGATCATATTAAACATAGCTGTGACAGAATCGACGATGCCATAAAGATCAAGCAAAACCAAATAGCTAAGCTTAAAGAATACAAAACCACCCTGATCAACGCGGCAGTCACGGGCAAAATCAAGGTCAGTTAAGGGGCAGTCATGAGTTATGCGGTAAGCGACACCACGGAAAAAGCGCTGGAAAAGGCCATCGAACGCAGCCTGACCGGCACCACGAGTGAAGCGCAGGCGCAGGGCATTACCGAGCCTGCTACTTACGGTGTGAGTGGTGCTTACCGCCTTGGCCATGCCAGCGACTTCGATGCCACGCTGGCGCTGGATACCCCTCGGTTCTGGGAGTTTCTCGAAACCACTCAGCCGAAAGCGCTCGACAAGCTCAAGACCCGCCACCCCGCCGATTGGCAGGCGCGCATTCTCGGCCAGTACGACAAGGTGATCAAGCGCAAGGGTGTGTTGCACCTGTTGAAAAAAGGGCTGCCGGTCGAGGATGCCCACCTTATCTTGATGTACCCCGCGCCGCTGGCCAGTTCCGCCCAGACGGTGCACGACAACTTTGCCGCTAACGTGTGGAGCGTGACGCGCCAGGTGCATCACTCGCTAGCGAACCCCAACGAATCCATCGATATGGTGCTGTTCGTCAACGGCCTGCCCATCGTCACCCTGGAGTTGAAAAACGCCTGGACGCAACAGACGGCGCGTTACCACGGTCAGAAGCAGTATCGCGACCGGGATGCCACCCAGCCGTTGCTGCAGTTCGGGCGGGTGCTGGTCCATATGACCGCCGATACCGATGAAGCCTGGATGGCGACCAAGCTCGCCGGGGACGCCACCTGGTTTCTGCCGTTCAACAAAGGGCATAACGAAGGCGCGGGCAACCCGCCTAACCCAAATGGCCACCGCACCGCTTATCTATGGGAAGAGGTGTTCAAGCCCGACAGTCTCGCCGGTATCATCCAGCACTTCGTGCTGCTGGAAGGTAAAAGCACCGACCCGCTGGCGAAGAAAAACCTGATCTTTCCGCGCTACCACCAGCTCAACGTGGTACGCAAGCTGCTGGCCCATACCGCTGCGCATGGGGTAGGCCAGAGTTACCTGATTCAGCACTCCGCCGGATCGGGAAAATCCAATTCGATTACCTGGGCCGCCTACCAACTGATTGAAAGCTATCCCGAGCAGGCCGATCTGCCCGGCGCGAAGGCGCTGGATGCGCCGCTGTTCGATAGCGTGATCGTCGTGACCGACCGCCGCCTGCTGGACAAGCAGCTGCGCGAGAACATCAAGGATTTCTCCGAGGTGAAGAACATCGTCGCTCCGGCGATGCGCTCTTCGGATCTCCGAGCGGCGCTGGAGAACGGTAAGAAGATCATCATCACCACGATTCAGAAGTTTCCCTTCATTATCGATGGCATCGCGGACCTCTCTGATAAGCGTTTTGCCGTGATCATCGACGAAGCCCACAGCGGCCAAACTAGCCACTCTCAAGGCAACATGAACAAGGCCATGGGGGGAAGTTCGGAAACGGACGAGGAGGACAACCAGGACAAGATTCTCACATCCATACGGGCACGCAAGCAGCGGGGCAACGCTTCTTATTTTGCCTTCACGGCGACCCCCAAGAACAGTACGTTGGAAATGTTCGGCGTAAAGCAGCCAGAGGGTGGATACAAGCCATTTCATCTTTACAGCATGAAACAGGCGATCGAGGAGGGTTTCATCCTCGATGTGCTGGCCAATTACACCACCTACAAAGGCTATTACGAGATTCAGAAGTCCATTGAGGACAACCCGCTGTTCGATACCGCCAAGGCGCAGAAGAAGCTGCGCGCCTTCGTCGAACACCGCCAGCAAACCATCGACATCAAGGCCGAGGTCATGGTGGAAGACTTCGTCGATAACGTGGTCAACAAGAAGAAGCTGCGCGGTAAGGCTCGGGGAATGATCATCACCCAGAATATCGAGATGGCTATTCGCTACTATCGCGCGGTACAGAAGGAGCTGGAGAAGTGCGGCAATCCGTTCAAGGCGTTGATTGCCTTTTCGGGCGACAAGGAGGTCGACGGTATCAAGTACACGGAAGCCGAGATGAACGGTTTCCCCGAGGAGAAGACGCGCTTCTATTTCGATGGCTACGACGATAAAGGCAAGCCGATGCTGCTGAACGGTCAGAGCGTCGAGAACACCTTTCGGTTACTGGTGGTGGCCAATAAGTATCTGACCGGCTTTGATCAACCCAAGCTTTGCGCCATGTATGTGGATAAAAAGCTGCAGTCGGTGCTGGCCGTTCAGGCGCTATCCCGCTTGAATCGCTCGGCGCCCAAACTGGGTAAGCGGACCGAAGACCTGTTCGTGCTCGATTTTTTCAACGAAGTCGATGACATCAAAAAGGCGTTCGATCCCTTCTTCACCGTGACGACTCTGTCGCAGGCGACAGATGTTAACGTTCTGCACGATTTGAAAGATGCACTCGATGAGACCGGTGTTTACGAGTGGGAGGAGGTTGACAAGTTCTGCCAGCGTTTCTTCAACCAAGAGGATGCCCAGAAGCTGAGCCCACTTATGGATACAGCCGCCGAGCGATTCAACGCGGAGCTGGGGCTTGAGGATAAGGACAAAATCGACTTCAAGATCAAGGCCAAGCAGTTCGTCAAAATCTACGGTCAAATGGCATCGATCATGCCGTTCGAAGTCGTGGCATGGGAAAAGCTGTTCTGGTTTATGAAGTTCCTCATTCCGAAGCTTAAGATCCAGGATCCTGACCAGGATGAGCTCGACGAGCTGCTCGAGTCCGTCGACCTTTCCTCCTACGGATTGGGCAGAACGAAGCTCAACCATGCGATTACACTGGATGCCGAAGAAGCCACGCTCGATCCGCAAAACCCCAACCCGCGTGGGTACCGTGAAGAAGAGAGCCAGAAGGACCCGCTCGAGGAAATCATCAAGACCTTTAACGAACGCTGGTTTCAAGGCTGGAGCGCTACGCCGGATGAGCAGCGCGTCAAGTTTCTTAATATTTTGGACAGCGTGAGAGCACATCCGGATTTCGAGCAGAAATTCAGCGATAACCCGGACCCCTACTCGCGTGAAATCGCCTTCGATAAAATCATGAAAGAAGTGATGTTGAAACGGCGCAAGGAGGAGATGGAGTTATACAAACTCCACGCCCAGGACCCGACGTTCAAAGCGGCGTTTTATCAAAGCCTCAAAAATGCACTGCAAAAACCTGGGCTGGGCAGAAATGTATAAAAGTGAGCTTGGCTAAAAAGCTCGCGCTGTATCGCGACCAAGAGAGAGACTAATGACATCCAGTCACCCACGCCCAACTTCCATCCGCATCTTCCTTGCTGACGGCACGCCCGAGGGCCTGCGCATCGTCGAAAAGTCCAACTGGACGGGCAGGGCGGTGGTGGCTAACCGCTCACAGCTTGAGCGTGCACTGGCCAGAAGCGAAATGGTCCAGCCGGGCGTCTATGTGCTCATGGGTCAAACGGAAGAGGGGGCGGCCAAGTTGTATGTAGGCGAAGCCGATGCACTCGCCGAGCGTATCAAGCAGCATGTGTCGGGTAAGGAGTTTTGGACTCGGGCCATCGCCTTTACCAGTACCAACGAAGGTTTGAATAAGGCCAACGTGCGCTACCTAGAGTCGCGGCTGCTGGACATGGCGAAGACGGCCAATCAGTGGGCGGTGGATAATACGGCGTACCCCTCCGCGCCTCCGCTCAATGAAGCCGACCGTGCAGACGCCGAGTGGTTCTTAGCCGAGATGCTGGTGATTTTTCCGCTATTGGGCATTGATGCGTTTGAAGCCGCTAGCAGCCAAGCCGCCGCGTCATCTTCAGAGCAAGTCGAGCCGCCGCTGACGCTTTATCTCAACGAACGTGGTGCTGAAGGCACGGGTAGAGAAGTGGCCGATGGTTTTGTGGTGCTCAAAGGCTCATTGGCACGTGCTGAGGAAACTCTTTCCATTCATGACTACATGCGCGAGCAGCGCCAACTCCTGCAAGAGCGTGGCGTACTAGCACCGCAAAATGGAAAGTTGATATTCACCCAGGATTTTCGATTTTCCTCTCCTTCAACAGCCGCAGGCGTCTTGGTTGGCGGTAGCGCCAACGGGCGTTTGGCTTGGAAGGATGCTAATGGCAAAACTCTGAAAGCCATCCAAGACATAAGGTTATCAGTTGTTTAGCCAAAACGTTTTCAACTTGCAGAAGTGGAATTTGTGCTCATCTGTATTCTTTGCCCCACCCCAAACAACTCATTAGCTAGCCCATGAGCCGAATAGCTACCATAACCGGCTCATAATATGATCTGAATAGACGGGGCAATCGGGTCATGTATGTCTGGGAACAGCCACATTGGCCGCATTTTGAGTGGGACGAATCCGCGCTGCGGCCTAACTTACATGCCTTGTGGCTGATGCAGGGGCGTGTGCTGGGTAAAAACGAGGCTGAGCCTGGGCAGGTGGATCTCAATGTGAAGATAGACGCGCTGATAGCGCTATGCCGCCCGCAATGCTGAACGAATGGTAATTTAGAGCACTCATATGTTTGCTGGATACCGTGGGAGAGGCATTTTCTTAAGGCGTTGTGGACGCAGTTGGCCAATCAATCGTCATAAGGTCATGGATATTAGTCAGAAACCCTATCGCAGTTGTCTTGATACAGCGGCGCATCGGTGCCTAGCGCTAGGTGCTCGGTGGCGCTGTTGTAGTAAAAGTGGCCATGCTCAACGTTGGCAAGGTGATAATCCCCGCAAACCCCATAGCCCTTATCAGTTAGCGCGGAAAACCTCGTACTTTTAGTGCGAGGATGGATAGCGCGGCGTCCGCCAGGACGCCTTGTGTTTTGCATCCTTACAATATTTCGTCTAAAGTGTAAAGCATGAAAGCCGAACGCGCCTACCAATACCGCTTCTATCCCACGCCTGAGCAAGCAGCCTTGCTGGCGCGGACGTTTGGGTGCGTGCGGTTTGTCTGGAACGCGGTGCTGCGCTATCGCACCGACGCGT
>NZ_JAMXSJ010000054.1:0-12148 GCF_024124725.1 Halomonas sp. Ps84H-12
TAGACCAGGGTAGCTCCGCGACGAAGTGATGACAGGTCGGTACCCAACCCACGAATACCAGAGAGATCCACCGTCGCTGATAGCCCCTCGCTTCCTGAGCCGTAGGCATTGAGGACAATCACATGTAGTAAAGCCAACCGACCCCTTGACGGGTCAATCCATACCAGGAGGGAGCTTTAGCTCGCGATGATTGAGACGGTGGGCAATGGGACCCTGCAAGGGCTTTCTTATCTTTCAGGCGCTAAGCCCGTGGAAGCGGCTGTGTTTGTCAGCATAAGTACGTGTTTGCAAAGGTAGCAGGGCTTTTCGAAGCGATACGGTGGTATCACTTAGCCCCCATCTTTTGCTAGGAGAATATCGGCCCGGTGTTAAAACCTCATCTTTTCCTAACAACTGCTGATGGTACCGCTGAGTCATCTGCTGTAAATCTAGCGCAGTATCACGGTGACAAACAGGATATTGGCTCAGCATTTCAAGAACACAGAGCGAACGTTGGAACTGCTCATGAGGCATAGCAGTAGCGAGGGTTTCGAGCTCTCTCCAAGTAGGCCGATACCCTTTATACCAGATGGAATCAGCCAGCTTTTTGATATCCTCAACAGCACTCTCAAGAGGACGAGCCCCCACCCGATATAGCTGCTTATGCGTGACGGAAAACTGCATCTTTAACCCTCGCTATGATGATACTCATCCAGCATCATTTTCAGATTACCTAAAATACGAGTTTCATCGCCAACATAGTAACTGATCGCTTCCCGAGCTAACCGTTCGAATTCTTCGATATCAACATAGGGGAGTTGCAACAATGTTTGAATATCATTTTGGTCGCGTTCGCCAAAACGACCAAGCTTTGAGATTGCCACATCTAGCGCACTCGCGACATAGACTTCAACGTTAGGGGCATGACTTTGGATCATCAACCGAATGACACGATCTTCATAATCTTCATGCAATGGAGCTAATGTCGTGTTAAAGCTGATATCTAGCTCCAATATTTGCACAACTCCTGCATCATCGGTAAACACATAGGCATCTTCGCCTAGAAGGGCGATAATATCAGACTTCTTAGCCAATCCATGTGATGCTACCTCAGCGTCAATATCGGCACTGCCTCGAGCTTGTGTGTGGATATGAACCGCACAGCCACCGAATACAATAGCCTGGAAGACCCCCTTTTCTCCGCTCCCATAGACAGGCACGAGCACATCAAAAAACTCAACTAGCGCGCGCCCAAGTGGTGTGTTGGGCTCGATGATTGGGTAATTACCTGGCGCAATCGGCATAATCTCTCCTAAACATACAAGAAAACGTGCCGCCGTCGCCTAATCAATTAGCCCCTACGACGGTTGCTTCATCGCCTAATCAGGTGCCCTCCTACACCTGCCTTCGGCAATGCCCCGATAAACTGCTGTAGGAGGGAGTTTTTATCAATCAGCGCGAAAAACCGCTTACTTTTAGTGAGCGGATGGATAGCGCGGCATCCGCAGGATGCCCTTGCTGATGATTTGCACAGTGCTATACTGCTCACGTCGACACGACCTACCGAGGGGCACTCGGAAAGTGACGTCTGTGGAGACGATGTGAGACCTGGGGGATATGAGTTGGTTCGCCACCGTAAAAATCCCCACTGTGGGACTTTTACGGCGATAACCAAGCCATTCCCTCGGGCAATCGTCTTGGAAGCAGAAACCAGGAAGGTAACAACCTGGGAATCCCCTTCCTTTCCGTCGCTAGACGGCAGCGCAAGCTGAGGGAGGGGAGGATGTCAAGGCTGTAGATTAAGCTTCACCTAGCAGCCCTAAGCTGGCGGCGGGGGCTTGTCTACGCAGGCTGTAGGAGAGCGCATGGCCGATGACACCTATCAGCAGCGCGCCGCCAATGGGGAGTGTGAGCCATAGGCCGATATGTAGGCGCGGAGTTAAGTCGAGCCAGTAGAGGTAGAGCGCGGCGGTGGCGAGCTCTGCAAGCACCGCCCCTAGCAGGCCACTGGCAAACCCGAGCAAGGCATATTCGGCCCCTTGCACGCGGGAGATCATCCGGTTGCCTGCACCAAACACCCGCAGCAGGCCACTCTCGTGGGCGCGTACCGGGCGGCTGGCGGTAAGCGCGGCGTAGAGCACACTCACGCCCGCCAACAGCACCAGGATTAGCACTAGCTCCACCGCGCGGGTTACCTGGGTCAACACATCGCGCACCTGCCCTAGAATAGCATCTACGTTGAGCAGTGAGACACCGGGGAAGTCGCTGACCAGCTCACGCACCAAGCCCTGCTCTTCGTCTGGCAGATGGAAAGCGGTGATGAAGCTATGGCCGAACGATTCCAGCACGCCGGGCGAGAAGATCACGAAGAAGTTCGGGTTAAAGCTGTCCCAGTTCAGGCTGCGCAGGCTTTCGATGCGCGTTTTGATGCTGTCGCTGCCTACGGCGAATGTGATTTCGTCCCCTAAGCCCAAACCAAGACGCTCAGCCAAACCATCCTCCACCGAAATGGGAACAGTTTCTGAGTCGCTAGAAGGCGTCGCGTCCACTTCGCTCATCCAGCCTTCTGGCTCACTGGCGGGGGCAAACCACTGCCCTGCGACCACTTGGTTGCCTTCGGGTAGTTCGGATTGCCACGTCAGGTTAAGTTCACGGCGCAGCGAGTTGTCGCCTCGGGCATCGGCGGGCACCGCATCTCTGGGCGCTTGTCCGTTAATCTCGGTAATACGCCCACGCACCATGGGGTAAAGGGTGCTTTGGGTATCGACCCGAGGTGCCACCGCTTGCTCGAACGCATCCCGCTCGCCGGGCTGAATGTTGATGGCAAAGTAGTTGGGGGTGTCTTCTGGCAGTTGATCTTGCCAAGTAATGAGCAGATCCCCACGCACCTGGACGATCATCGCCATGGCAAAAAACGTGACCGAAAATGCCAGCAGTTGGCCAAGCCCCGCCTGCTTGCGGCGGGCCAGTTGACGCCCGCCCAAGCGAAATGCCTGAACCCACTCGCCGCCGCCCTTAAGGCGCTGCACAGCGCGAAGCAAACCTTTCAGCAATAAAGAACTCACGCCCCACAGCAGTGCCAGTAAAGCCGAGCCCCCCACCAGAAGCGCCAAGGCTAGAGGGAAGCTGCCTGAATAGAGCCACAGCAGGCCACCAAATACGATGCTGGCCACCCCCACCACCAGCCAAGCGGCGGGCGGCAACGGGTCCAGCTCTCGGCGCAGGACTTTAAGCGCGCTCACCTGCTTGATACGCAGCAGCGTTGGCCCTGCAAACCCGACCAGCACCGCCAGCGCGGTGAAGATACCGAGCCATAGCGGCATAATGCCAGGGGGTGGCAGCGTCATGGGCAGAAAGCTCGTTAATAGCCACAGCAGTACGGCTTGGCCGACCAAGCCCAGCAGCGCGCCAATGAGGGAGGCCATGAATGCCAACCCAATCAGTTGCAGGCTGAAAATCGTCACAAGCTGATACTGGCTGGCACCAAAGCAGCGCAGCAGCGCGGCGGTATCCAGGTGACGCTCTACGTAGCGGCGGGTCGACATAGCAACCGCCACCCCAGCCAACAGCACCGCTGCTAATCCGGCAAGGCCTAAGTAGCTTTCCGCACGTTGCAGGGCATTACCCAACTGCGGGCGGTCTACCCGCACATCACGCACTTCTACCCCATCACGCCGTAGCTGTGCCAACAAGCCTTGCACCTGATCTAACGCGGCGGGCGGCCCGGCGGCCAGTAGTTCAAACTCAATACGTGACCCTGGCTGTACTAGGCCAGTGGCTTCAAGGTCAGCGGTATTGAGCATCAAGCGCGGGTTGAAGTTACCAAAGCCAGCGGATTGGTCCGCTTCGCGCTCGATAATCCCGCTAATGGTCAGCTCCGTTTGCCCCACTTGCACGCGGTCGCCAATCTCTATCTCGATCAGCTCGGCTAGCCGTGGGTCTGCCCAGGCTTCGCCTGCAGGTGGGCCAGAGGCGATTTGCTCAACGCCGTTGCCCCTATCTACGTGAGAAACACCGTAGTGCGGGTACACGTCATCCACCGCTTTGAGGCTGGCGGGCTGGAAGCGCTCCCCCTGGCTGATCATGGAGACCAGATCCACTTGGTCGCTCAGTGTAAAACCCGCCTGCTCTAGCGTATTGCGCAGCTCTTCAGGGAAAGGGTCGCGCTGTTCAAGCACTAAATCGCCCCCCAACATCTGCCCGGCTTGGCGCTCAAGGCCGCGCTCCAAGCGATCAAGAAAGAAGGCAATCATGGTGGACGCGGCCACCGCCAGAACCAGCGCCACAAACAGCGCCTGTACATCCGTCGCACGCAGGTCGCGCTTTAAGCTCCGAGCGGCCAAACGCCAGTTGATATCACTCATCGCCTTCCCCGCTGTTGGCTGGGGCTGGCTCGAACGGGACGAGCTGGCCGTTAGTGAGGCGCAGGCAGCGGTCGCAGCGGCGCGCTAAGGCGTGGTCGTGGGTGACGAGAATCAGCGTCGTGCCCGCTTCTTTATTCAACGTGAAGAGCAGGTCGATGATCTGCGCGCCGGTATCCGGGTCCAAGTTGCCAGTCGGCTCATCGGCAAACACCAGCTCAGGGTCGGTCACGAAGGCACGCGCAATGGCGACACGCTGCTGTTCACCGCCAGAGAGCTGTTTGGGCTGGTGGGAAGTCCGCTCGCCAAGCCCTACACGCTCCAACCACTGCTGAGCAGTACGGGTTTCTCCGGCGCGGGGAGAGAGTTCTAGCGGCAGCAGCACGTTTTCCAGCGCGCTGAGGGTCGGCAACAGCTGAAAGTTTTGAAACACGAACCCCACTCGCCCTGCCCGCAGTGCGGCGCGGCCATCCTCATCCAGGCGGCTCAGCGCATGGCCGAAAAGCGTCAACTCACCGTCGCTGGGCGTATCCAATCCGGCCAACAGGCCTAGCAGCGTCGACTTACCCGCCCCGCTTTTACCCAAAATAGCCACGCTCTCCCCCGCCGCTACGCTTAACGACAGGTCGTGTAAGATGGTTAGCGTGCGTTCACCGCTGGTCACTCGTTTGGCCAGCTTTTCCGCGTGCAGCACTGGCTGGCTCACCGCTTCATGGGGAACCTTCTGGGCCGCCGATGAGTCGGTGTTGGACGAAGCCGCATCTTGGGTCGTGGTATTGGATATTGGGTCAGAGGAGTGAGGCATGAAACGTGGATTCCCTTTAGCAATTCAAAAACTGTTTCGTCAGACACTGGCCTTTCAGCGGGGGCAAACGGCCACCCGGCGTGGTGTGTCTAGCGCCGTCATGCTGATCATATTCTTGGGTGCTGCCCCTTTATACGCCAACACGCCTGAAGAGCACCTACCAACGCTCCTCGTCATGGGAGACAGCCTGAGTGCGGCTTATGGTATCGAGCAGGAGCAGGGCTGGGTCACGCTGCTGGCAGAGCGCCTCGACGGTGACGCACAGGTGGTGAACGCCAGTATCAGCGGAGAGACCACCTCAGGCGGTGCCCAACGTTTTGCCGATATTATCGGACAGCGTCAGCCGGATATCGTTCTTTTAGAACTTGGCGGTAACGATGGTTTACGCGGTTTACCTCCCGCTCAAATGCGCGCCAATTTAGCCACTATGATCGAGCAGAGCCAGCAAGCGGGTGCGGAAGTATTACTCCTAGGGATCGATATTCCGCCGAACTACGGTCAAGCCTACCGCGATGCCTTCACCGGGGTCTATCACTCTCTGGCACAGGAGTACGAGCTCTCGCTGGTGCCCTTCTTGCTGGAAGATATCGCTCTCAATCAACAATTAATGCAAAGCGATGGCATCCATCCTACCGCTGACGCACAGCCCATTATCTTAGATAACGTTTGGCCCGCCCTTGAACCCATGCTGGAAGAGACGTATCAGGCCTCTTCTCAATAGTATACTTGGTGCACAGCACCGACTGGCTAAGCACCGGTTTTTCATAGCTTGCACGCATGTAGTCTAAGAACTACAATATTTTTATGATCGCTATCAAACAGACCGACACTTACCGACGGTGGGAACGTAAGCTCCGTGATTCGCGCGCAAAAGCACTGATTGCTGCTCGTATTTTCAGGCTAGCCAACGGATTAGCTGGCGATGTAAAACCCGTTGGCCAAGGCATCAGTGAACTGCGTATTCATCATGGTCCAGGATATCGTGTCTATTTTAAACAACGCGGTAACGAGCTTGTCATCCTGTTATGTGGTGGCGATAAAAGCACGCAGCAAAACGATATCGATACAGCGCAGCGTCTGGCAGCACAATGGGAGGAATCATGAGCGATAAGATTTACGACTATGACCCGGCAGCAGCATTAGAGAACGATGAAGCCATCGCTCTCTTTCTCGCTGATGCGCTGGAAACCGGAGATGCCACTTATGTTGCTAAAGCGATGGGTATCGTAGCGCGTGCTAAGGGAATGACAGAACTTGCTCGCGAAACTGGCCTCTCCCGTGAACAGCTCTATCGTTCGTTCAGCGAGCAAGGCAACCCAACGCTGAAGACGATGTTAGCTGTCATGCGTGCACTGGGTATGGACTTAACGGCAAAACCACACCAAGAAGAACCCGTCATGTAAACATTGGTACTTTCTACTGAGGAGATATAGCGCTTTTATGCCTTAGCTTGTAGTCTTAAGCGATATTTGACCAACGCTAATGGCGTCCATGTCGACTTCATCATCCCCTCCATGCTGCTCCCTATCGCGCCGGCAATTTCTGGCTTCTGCTGGCGCGTTGTTATTGGGCGTTGGGCTGGGGATCAATCCCAGCTCTGCTGTGGCGTTCAACCCGCAACGGCTTCGGCAAAGTATGCAGCAGCTATATGGACAGGGGGGGCTCAGCGTTTTAGAAGAGTGGTTCGCCCTGCTGGAGCGCTTGCGCGGCCAGGATGTACAAGCCCAACTGCGTGACGTGAATGATTTTTTCAACCGCCGCATCCGCTGGGTGGAGGATATTCGCGTTTGGGGAGAGGAGGACTTTTGGGCCACCCCCCTGGAAGCGCTAGGTAAAGGTCAAGGCGACTGTGAGGACTACTCCATTGCTAAATACATTACCTTAAAACAGTTGGGAGTACCGGGGGAGCGCTTGCGTATGATCTACGTGCGCGCCCGTATTGGCCGTAGCCAAATCACCCAGGCTCACATGGTGCTAGGCTACTACTCAACGCCAAATGCCGAACCGCTGGTACTGGACAACATTGCGCCCTCTATTTCACCGGCTTCTCAGCGCAACGACTTAGACCCCGTCTTCAGCTTCAACAGCGACGGCCTGTGGGCAGGTGGCAGTTCAGAATCCCGTGCCGACCCACTGGCACGACTGTCGCGCTGGCGCAGCGTGATCGGGCGAATGCAATCACAAGGATTCATTTAAGAGGACTGGCGCTATGTCGCTGATTAAACAGCTTTGGCTGGCCATTATTGCACTCTTACTACTGTCGTTCGTAGGTAGCTTAGCGATCAGTATTACCAGCAGCCGTGACTACATCGAGCAGGAAGTGCGCATCAAGAACGCAGACAATGCCACCACCTTGGCCCTGTCCATGAGCCAGCTCGACAAAGATCTAGTGATTCTGGAGCTGCTGATCTCTGCACAGTTCGATACCGGCTACTATCGTTCGATCATTCTGCGTGACGCTGAGGGCGAGGTTCTTGTCGAGCGCCTCGCCGATGGATATAGCGGCGACGTGCCTGCATGGTTTAGAAGCTTAGTACAGTTTGATGTCCCCACCGGTACCGCAACGATTCAAGATGGCTGGCGACAGTTCGGTACTCTGGAACTAGAGAGCCAGCATAGCTACGCCTACGCGTCCCTATGGCGCAGTATGCTAGAACTTGCCGGCTGGTTTTTGCTGGCAGGGGCCATTAGCTTGGCGATTGCCACCGTCTTGGTGCGGGGCATCAAGCACCCGCTGGTACGCGTTGTGGCTCAAGCGAAAGATATCAGTGCGCGACGCTTCACGACTATCCAAGAGCCCCGCACCTTAGAGCTACGCGAAGTCGCCCAGGCGATGAACGTGCTGTCTGCCAACGTGCGCCAAATGCTGAGCCAAGAGAGTCAAAAGCTCGATGAGCTGCGTCGCGATTTGCAGCATGATCGGGTGACGGGAGCACTGAACCGTGATGTGCTGATGAGCAGGCTGGCCTCACTTCTGGGTAGCGACGATGCCCGTGCCACCGGCCTGATGGTCATGGTGCGGGTACAGTCGCTAGAGCACTTGAACGATCAGCTTGGCCACCATGCCACCGACCAACTGCTCAGCACGTTGGTTAAGGCGCTTGCCGATCTGGAAACCAGCGCCGACGAAGCGCTGATTGGCCGTTTGAACGGAAGCGACTTCTTGCTCATGCTACCACTCGAAGAGCAACCGGATGCCCTGCTGCCCCGTTTACAGCAAGCGCTGGCCACCGTTACTGCCAGCGCCCCTCAGGCCGATGTACGCTTGGCCACCGCGATCGTGGCGTATCACTCAGACGACGAACGCGGGCCGCTACTGGCTACCTTAGACGACGCCCTGGCCGAAGCCGAAAGCGGTAGCAGCTCAACGAATATTGCCCTACGCCAACGGGAACAAGGGTCGCTATTTGGCAACCATAACGAGTGGCGAACCGCACTGACCGTGGCCATCGAACAAGGCCCACAGTTGGCGTATTTCCCCGTGATCGATGCCCAGAACCAAGTGCTTCACTATGAATGTCCCGCACGATTGGAACTTGCCAATGCTTGGCAAACCGCCGGTCTCTTCATTCCTTGGGTAACGCGCTTCGCTCTCGAGCCCGCGCTGGACATGGCCGTCGTCAAAAAAGCATTGGGACAACTCGAGGCAAATCCTGATCAGCGTATCGGTGTTAACCTCTCGATTGCATCGATCAATAATGCCCAGTTCGTCAACGAGATGCGTTTACTGTTAGAAAAGCAGCCCGCTCTCGCCAGCAAACTGTGCTTCGAAGTACCCGCAACGTTAACGGCCCACTCCTTTGGTAGCCTACGCGGATTGTGTAGTGCTCTTCGCCCACTCGGCTGTCAGTTCGGCATCGAGCACGTGGGTGCCGAATTCACCAAACTCGCTGACTTGCACGATGTGGGGCTTGCCTACCTGAAGGTCGATAGCAGCTTGATTCGTGGGATTCACGTCTCGAACGAGCAGCAGACCATCGTGCGCGGCATGGCCACGCTGTGCCACTCCCTGGGTATCCAGGTCATCGCTGAGGGGGTCATTGACTCGGAGGAGTTACAAAGCCTATTCCGCACAGGCGTGGACGGTGCAACGGGGCCCGGTGTTCGCTTGAGCTAACACGGAAGACGACTCGAAGAAATAACACGATAGGAATGACGCGGCACCTGCCGCGTCAGATAATACCGCCGTCATCACCGATCAAGTTGACATCGTTCTTAGAACGAAGCGACTTACGCTCCATCACCTTGCTCTGAGCGGCGGCAGGCAAGTCGGTAAAACTGAGCACGCCCTTCTCCAGCAACACTTCCAGCATATCTTCGACGACCCGTACAAACGCCAAATCCGACGCGATCATTTGCGCCGACTGCCCCGTTTGCTGGGCCAGAAAGGCAAACACCTCCGGCGAGTCCGCCGCGATGGTGTCATTACACTCAGGCGAGGGCTCTTTGCTGAGCATGACAATCTCCCCACGGGCATTTCGTTTGATGTAGAGCATAGCGGCTTCCTCTGTAAGTAAACGCGCTTAAGTGTCGCTAAACGTAACACGTCACTGGAAACTACGAGGCCGCCCAGTGGGCGGCCTGTTGGGGTAGATTAAAGGTTATTCGATATCTAGCTTGCCATTTTGGATCATATGGAGGATGACATCCTGTGATCCGCCATCACCAAAGTCAGAGAAGCTCTTACCCTCTAAACGAATAACTTGATCAGCATTCTCTTTATCGCCTGCCAAGCCTCCTTCAGAGTTGACATACAGCACTGTATCACCGTTATCTTCTTCGGCGACAATATAGGCATCTAGCGAGTCACCGTTTTCATAATCCAATAACTCACCAATATCCAGTTTATCGCCTTCATCCGCATTGAAATCCATCACTGTATCAATGGCGGGGCTATCCGCAGTGCCTTGGTCGTTTAACTCCCACTTGAAGGTGTCAGCGCCGAGGCCACCGAACAGCAGATCGTTACCTTCGCCACCAATGAGATTGTCGTTAGCGGAGCCGCCGATCAAGATATCGTCACCAGCACCAGCGTCGATAGTATTGCTACCCCCATCAGTACGCACAGTATCGATTAAGGATTCCCAGTTTTCCCGAACATAGTCGAGAATCTGGTCATCATTAGGCATGGTTCCATTATGAACCTCCCACTTCAGGAACTCTCGCAGCCCTTGATAACCCAAGCCGTCGTGACTTCCTGCAGTGAAGACGTCGTCTGTATCCTGGTTCGTCCACTCGAGGTGGTCGGTATTGACAGTATCACCGAAGATAATGTCATCTCCCTGCCCTCCAGTAATGACGTCAGCACCTAAGGGCTCGAGTTCATCGAACTCAGAACTTCCCTCCAAAGCAGCTGCTAGATCTTCGGCGTTATTGACGATATTAACATCACCCGCCTGATCCGTTACGGTTCCAGCACCCCAATTGTAGAGACCGTAATTCCCATCAATCCAACCATAAGCCCAAAAACCTGAAACCGATTTGGACTCCTGGCCGACTGACTCTCCAGTAGTAGTGAAGAACTGCAAGTAGTCCTGATTAACATCAGACCCAATACCAATCCCTTCAACTTGGCTCAGCTCCGCCAACGGTTTAAAAGCATTGACAGAGTTTTGCAACACACTGTAACTAGTCGCATCGCCAGGCCCACTGACATTACCGTTACCTGTACGATAGTCGAAAGAAGGATCACCATCTGTTAGGAAGTAGGTGAGCTTTTCAAACTCGGCGGATGTCTGCTGTCCATCCTGAGCATTGAACCAGGCCACTGACTGCTCAAATGCAGCCTGATAGTTTGTACCACCGCCAGCCGAAAGCGCATCAATTGCTGAAATCAACTGGTTCACATTGCTCGCATTAAGCCCCTGAACCGTCACTGGTGACGAAGCATGGGTAGAGAATGGAACCAATTGCACATTGATCATGCCCTCGTGATCCTTGAGCTGATTGGCCAGGTTGACCAGCGCCTGCTTGGTCAGCTCCATGCGATCCAGGCCCGGCGTACCGGAAGAATTCCCCATACTCCCCGAGGTATCGACGATCAAGGAGATATTGTAGTTAGTGGCAGGGTCTACAATCGTGACCTTCCCACCACGGTCGCCAATGATGACATCATCGCCACCGCCACTTTCAATGGTGTTATCTCCGTTTCCTCCCACATTGAGCGACGCAGGTGGCTGAACCTCAAACGGCCGATCAGTCTCGTCCTCATAGGTATTACCAAATTGGTCATTTCCTACCACTTTAGCAGTCACATCTCCAGAAGATAGCCCCGCTACTTTATCGCTGGAAACATTCACTACCCACGAGCTGCCATCTGGATTGACTTGCGTGGTATAAGTCTCTCCGCCAACCGTAACTTCAACCGTATCACCAGCTTTCGCATCTCCACCAACGGAACCACTGATTGAGTGCTCTTCGTTAGACTCACTATTGCTCAGGAAGTCATCCCCACCAAAGAGCGCATCTATCGTGATCGTGGCTTCTGGAGCTACGTTGGCAACGCCTTTACTGTCATCATCGCTGTCGCTATTACCCGCAGGGTCCGTGACCGTGGCACTAACGCTTACGTTAGGCGCACCTTCGCTCACAGCCACCCAAACAGTAACACCGTTATTAATGTCCTCCTGATCCAGCACTACAGTAGTCAGCGTATTACCGCCCGCATCCTTAACGACCAGTGTATCGCCAACCTTAGTACCCGCTTGGAACGTCACTAAGGCTTCGACGCTATTTTGCTCGCCAGCAGCAATTTCGTCGATGTTGTAGACATCGTCGTCGCCAGCGCCCTGCAGTGCCACGGTGACCGTCGGGGCGGTGGTGTCGACATTGTATTCTTTCTCGCCGGTGACGTTGCCGGCGTTGCCGGCGTCGTCTGTCGCGGCGATCACGCCGTCGATGGTTTGGTCGGCGTCGGCGGCCAGGTCGCTGCCTGCCACGGCCACGCTCCACTCGCCTGCCGCGTTAACGGTGGTGGTGTAGCTGTCGTTGCCGTTGATGGTCA
>NZ_JAMXSJ010000055.1:0-11964 GCF_024124725.1 Halomonas sp. Ps84H-12
AAAAGAGACAGTTAAGCGCTTATTATCAAAAAATTATCCATATGCGGCTGGCAGCTAAGTAATGACTAACGGCTCATAATTTCCCGATGCCTGTTACCTATATGGAACCACCACCCCGTAGCGCGGCATAACGATCAACCGCGTGAACACCTCGAATGGCGGCACCAACCCCGTAGCGCGGCGTAACGAAAGAGCGAGAGCAACGAGCGAAAGAGGCACCCGCGAAGGGCGGCCCTAGCCGCCCCGATCAAGCCACAGTGATCGAGCAGGCCTTACCAGCACCCCTAACGGGGTGCTTCGCGGGTGCGCTCTGCTTACACCGCGCTACGGGAACACCGCCAACGTTATGAGGCGTGGCACCAACCCCGTTTCGCGCCATAACGATCAATCGCGGCAACACCTCGAATGGCAGCACCACCCCGTAGCGCGGCGTAACGAAAGAGCGAGAGAAACGAGCGAAAGAGGCACCCGCGTGGGCGGCGCCAGCCGCCCCGATCAAGCCACTACGCTCCATAATGCCTTACCGCCCAAAGCAAGCACGAAAAGGAATTCAATGCTCAACATCACCCACCACGGCGGTGCCACAGGCGTCACCGGAAGCTGTCACCAGCTCACCCTCGATAGCGAACACTCACTGCTGATCGACTGCGGGCTATTCCAAGGCGAAGACGCAAAAGAAAACGCCTTCGATCAGCTACAAATTGAATTCGACATCAGCACCGTCAAAGCGCTGGTCATCACCCATGTACACATTGATCACGTAGGCCGCTTGCCTTACCTACTGGCGGCCGGGTTCAAAGGGCCGATCATCTGCTCCATTCCCTCGGCCAAACTGCTGCCCCTGGTGATTGAAGACGCCCTAAAAATCGGCTTCACCCGCAACGCCCAACTCATAGAGCGTTTCCAGCAACAGCTAGAAAGTCAAATCGTCGGCGTGCCCTACGGCAAATGGCACACCGTGGTCGGAAAATCCGAAGAAGGCAGCATCACCACACGGGTAAAGCTCAAGCGGGCAGGGCACATTCTGGGTTCCAGCTACGTAGAAGTCGCCTACCAACACTCCAATTCTGAAAAGGAACGGGTCATCTTCAGCGGTGATCTAGGCGCGCCCTACGCACCGCTACTCCCCGCACCTAAATCCCCCTACGGCTGCGAACAGCTAGTGCTAGAAAGCACCTACGGCGACCGAAACCACCCCGACCGCCGCCAGCGCCGCGCCACGCTGAAAAACGCCATCGAGCAAGCACTCACTAACGGCGGCACGGTCATGGTGCCTGCCTTCAGTATTGGCCGAACCCAAGAGCTGCTCTACGAGCTGGAAGGCATCATTCATGAAGCCGAGCGCAACGCCAAACGCGGGCTGCCCAAAAGCCTATGGCAAACGCTGGAGATCATCGTCGATTCGCCGCTGGCCGCCCGCTTCACCCAGGTATACCGCGAGCTGAAACCCTACTGGGACGACGAAGCCCAACGCCGCCTGCGCAGTGGCCGCCACCCGCTCAACTTCGCCAACCTCTACACCGTAGACAGCCACGAAGCCCACGAGCGAACGGTCAGCTACCTGGCCAGCACAGGCCGCCCCGCCGTGGTGATCGCCGCCAGCGGCATGTGTGCAGGTGGGCGCATCATGAACTACCTAAAAGCCATGCTAGGCGATGAGCGTCACCAAGTACTATTCGTAGGCTACCAAGGCGCAGGAACCCCAGGCCGCGCCATACAGCAGTACGGCCCCCAAGGCGGTTGGGTAGAAATAGACGGCCAGCGGATTGATATCAAAGCAGGCGTCATCTCCATCAGCGGCTACTCCGCCCACGCCGACCAAAAAGGCCTGTTCAACTTCGTCAAGCGCATGCGCCGCTGGCCCCATACCATCCATTTAGTACACGGCGAACAAACCGCCCGCAGTGCGCTCAAACGTGAGCTGGAAGCGATGTACGCGCGTAAAGGAAGGGGAGTGAGAGTGGTGAATGGTGAGTAGCACCAACCCCGTTTTGCGTCATAACCATCAATCGTGGCAACACCTCAAATGGCGGCAACCAACCCGTAGCGCGGCGTAACGAAAGAGCGAGAGCAACGAGCGAAAGAGGCACCCGCGGAGGCGGCGCTAGCCGCCCCGAACACGCCACTGAATACTGAAATGCCACCAAACGGCATCGAAACACCACAGAACACTATCGGCAACCAAATACCAAATGATTGAAATAAAGAACCTCTACAAGCGCTACCACAACCACCACGGCAGCGACTGGGTACTCAAAGATATTAACTTAACTATTCCTGCAGGTGTTAGTGTGGGCTTAATCGGAGCCAATGGTGCGGGAAAGTCTACTTTGTTGCGTTTAATCGCAGGTATGGATAAGCCTGAAAAGGGAGAAGTAGTGCGCCATAGCCGGGTCTCTTGGCCTGTTGGCTTGGCTGGTGGTATGCAGAACAATATGACCGGTAAACAAAACGTAAAATTTGTTGCTCGCACCCAGGGTTGTAATGCTCTGGAAGTGAAGCAGGTTATCGAATTTGTTCAAGATTTTGCCGAGATTGGTGGTGCATTTAATGAGCCTGTACGTACTTATTCTTCAGGTATGAGGGCAAGACTTTTATTTGGTCTCTCTTTGGCTTTTGATTTCGACGTATATATATCTGACGAAGCTACCGCAGTAGGAGATAGGGCTTTTAAGGCGAAGGCCCAAGATCTGTTTAAATCTAAAGTAGGGGAGTCATCGCTTATAATAGTTTCACATAGTGAAGGTATTTTGCGAGAGCTTTGTGAAGCTGGTATATATATTAAAGGTGGCCAAGCTTATTGGTTCAATGATATTGATCATGCCATCAAAGAATACCATTCAGAAACTTAATATTCCATGCTCAATTTGTGAGGTTAAAATGATTGTAAATCATGTTATGTCCAATAGTGTTAATAGTGGTATATTTAAAGATATTATTAATTATTTCCATAAGTATAAAAAGAGTAATGACGAAATCGTCGTGTCTGAGAAAGCTATAAATAATGCCGATATTTACCATTATCATAGGCCTCACTTAGAAAAAAAGTTGATGGATAATTCGGTTTGTACAGTTCATCACGATTTAGAAGAGACCGATCCTTGGCTGAATTATAAAGAAAGATTTCATGATGTATATTTACAAGCAAAAAAAATAATATGTTTAAATAGTAATCAAGAGAATTTTCTTAAAAAATTACAGCTTAATAATACTAAGTTGATACCACATGGTTATAACGAAGAGGTGTTTCTTTCAAATAATAATGCAAAGAAAAGACTCCCAGGCGAGAAAGTTACTTTAGGTCTTATTTCGAAGAGGTATGGGCGGAAAGTTAAAGGTGAAGAGTATCTTTACGAGCTTGTTAAACAGTTAGACAATAAAAAATTTAAGTTTTTGCTTGTTGGTAGCGGCAGAACACAAGACGCCATTGTAATTAGGAGTATGGGGTTTGAAGTTAAAGTTTATGAATATGTTCCATATAATATATTCTCTTCTTTATACGATAATATAGATATTTTGTTAATGTTGAGTTTGTATGAAGGTGGCCCGGCAAACATACCTGAAGCTGTTATTACAGGTACACCAATTATAGGCAATAATATTGGAATGGTTTCAGACTACGTTAAGCCCTCTATGAATGGTTATTTTTTGAGTGGAAGTGTGCAGCGGGATTTAGAAGTGTTTAATAATGCTTATCATAGCATTGATAATCTTATAAATTCGGCCTATTTGGTAAGAAATACTGTTATATGCTGGAAGGATAATATTGATATGCATTTTGATCTATATAATGAAATGGCTAGCAATACTCGAGGTGACTCATGAGAGTCTTATTTTCTGATCAGCTTCACTTCCACAAAAGAAATTTTAAAAGTTTGATTGAATACACCGAAAAAAATGCTACTGAAGTTATATATAATACCGAGCATCATAACTTGATGGGGTTGAAAGGAAATTACAAGGATTGCTCCTCTTTGTTCGGAAACTATATAGATAATTATTCTGGTTTAGATAAAAAAACTCTTTACGAAGCTACACTGAATGGACTGAATTTATTTGAAATATGTAGGGCAGAATTGCTTTGCTATGTTTCAACTTTAGCAAATTTCCACTATTTCAAAAATGCTTTTAATGAAGTTGAAGAGTTTGACTGGCTATACGCGAATTATTTTTCTGATTTAATATTGAATATATCAGCTGCTCATTTTTGGATTGATTTTTGGGAAGCAAAAACCAAAAAATTGCCAGTTGTTAATAATGTTATAGTTTTTTCTGGTAGCACTATATACACACGTGTACTATTAGAACTATTTAAAAGAAAAGTTGGAGAGACCTACGTTGCAGAATCTTTTTTTACAGGAAATGAATATTATTTAGAAAGAAAGAGCAGCCATATCGCTAACAATAGTGATCTAAAGTTCGGTAATGTTTTTAATAGTTATTCTTTTTTATCACAAGACGATTATGAAAGAGAGAAAATTAAAGCACATAATAAAATTAGGCTTGGTAAGAATAAAAATGTACAGCAGCCTGAAGTAAATGAAAGCCTTCGTTTTTTTGGAGGAGAAAAATATATTTTGATAATAGGCCAGGTGGTAAATGATTTTTCAGTTTTAGAGAACAAAGTGGGTGTCCGAAACACTCTTGGTTTTTACAAAGAGTTAATTGATAGTATTTTGAAATATACTAATAAGAAAATTGTTTTTAAATGCCATCCTTGGGAAAGGCATAATGTTAATCTAAAATATCCTAAAACACTTAATTATTTATCTGCTTGGTCGGCTAGTTTGCCAGATGAATTCCGTGAGAGATTGGTTATTACTGAGAACTATAATTTAAATCAACTACTTGATGGTTCTTCATTATTTGCTACTTTATGTTCTCAAGCTGGATTAGAAGCAGCTTATAGAGGGTTTAAGCCTGTTCAATTTGGTGCAGCTTTTTATGGTAATAAAGGTTTTACGCATGATTATAATTCAATTGAAAAATTTATTTCATCTTTGCAACGAGAGGAAGTTTTAGGAAAATTAAGCTTAGATGAATATGCTGTTTATGAGAACTTTATTACTGTTGCACTACAAAAGCATCTTGTATCTGTGCATCGATCAGGAAATATCAGGTTAAAAGAGCTTTTTCTCAAGAAAAATCATATTAATCTTATAGAAAGCCCTAACCCTGGAGGTGATGTAAAGGGTGAGATAAAAAAACAAGATATCAAAAAGCCTTTACTTATTGATAATAAGACTACGAAGCAGGACTTTAATACAGAAAAAGCTATAGTAAATGATCGTGCTAAGCGACGATTGAGAAAACTTCTTAGGAAGCCGCACTCTTATTTTAAAGATAGCTCCTGTAAAATTATAAGACCCTTGCGCTATTTTTTTAAGGATAAATAAAATGTCTGTTTTTTTTGTGAATATACCTTGTACAAAGGCCGATGTTGTTAAAAAATTCTTTATCCAAAAAAATATACTTTTTAATGACCTTGGGGATTCTCGGAAAAAAATTGATGAGTCTTTAGATGAAAATGTTTTCTCGTTTTGTTTTGTCAGAAATCCCTATTTAAGGCTAAGGATTGCGTTTGATCATCTTGTTAGTCTGAGCTTAGATGAGACTTCAGACTCCGTAAGTGAATTCACTAAAAGGCGCATTGATCTTAAAAAAAAATACGGTAATGATTTTGAAAAATTTGTTATCGATAAGGGGTTTGAAAAGTTTAATTTTTCTCATTTTTATCCTCAGATGAGCTGGATAAATCTTAATGGAA
The DNA here is from genome assembly GCF_024124725.1 of Halomonas sp. Ps84H-12. NCBI lineage: Bacteria > Pseudomonadati > Pseudomonadota > Gammaproteobacteria > Oceanospirillales > Halomonadaceae > Halomonas > Halomonas sp. Ps84H-12. Next base: position 5,768 of record NZ_JAMXSJ010000055.1, read on the forward strand.
AAAGAAAGATAAACTTTATAGGCTATTCTGAAGATATTTTTTCTGATCTGAACTTTCTTTCCGATTATCTAATTGATGAGAAGCAAACTACTTATTTAGATGCCCAAATTCAATTGGATAATGAAAAAAATAATCTCTCTTCAGAAGTAATCAAAATAATTAAGAATTATTATCATGATGATTTTGTTCGTTTAGGTTATAGCTTTGATCCAAAGATAGTAAGCCCTAAGAAAAAGGTTGGTTTTGTAAATCAGTTTTATCCTAAAAGTAAAGATCTTGAGAGTATATTGATTGATAAGCAAGGTGAGCTTTCTAACAACTCAAAATATTTGTATCTCGACAGGCAGGGTAGTGGCTTAATTGTCATCCTTAGTACACATAATCAGTTTGATAAATTTTTTGCTCTTGAGAAAATTTATAATGTCAGTTCCGAAAATTTGCTTTTTATAACCAATGTAAATAATAATTACTTTTTAGACTTTGATTCTAGTGGTAACAATATATATGCTTCTTTCCTTGCTGATTTTATTTTTAGCAAAGGTATGAAAAGTGTAACTATCTTTGGTTCTTCCATGGCTGGTTATGCAGCACTAATGTTGGCCTCTAAACTTAATTTAAATGCCTTTGTAACAAATCCACAGGTTGATTTAGCTTTAGCCTACAAATTTGCTTGGCACGATTTGAGAAAAACTCTTGACAAACTTGAAAAAGTTGAAGATTTTTGTTATCAATTAGATAAGTCTAGCTCTTATGTTTATTACGTATATGGTGATGCACCAATAGATAAAGAAAATGCTAAATATCTAAAAAATAAATTGCTATTGAATAATAATTTAATATTCAGAAATTTAAAATTGGATACGCATGACTTTCCTTTTCAAGATAACCTTGAAATAATCAATGAAGTACACAACCATTTATCTTTTTTAAAAAAGTATAGGTTGTAAGTGCACGACGTGCATACTCTTGTATGCTAACTTAATTATTAGGAATTTACTGGTGGCTCTCATGCGCAACGATAATTTGTTTACTCTAATAGGTGGGGTGAACGTCCTGGAGTCCAAAGATTTTGCTTTCAAAGCTTGCGAACATTATGTGAACGTTACTTCCAAGTTAGGAATACCATATGTATTCAAAGCCAGTTTTGATAAAGCAAACCGCTCATCGATTCACTCGTATCGTGGCCCTGGCCTTGAAGAAGGCATGCGCATTTTTGAAGATGTGAAGAAAGAGTTCGGCGTACCCGTTATTACGGATGTTCATGAGCCTTGGCAGGCTGCTCCGGTGGCCGAAGTGGTCGATATACTGCAACTGCCAGCCTTTCTGGCTCGCCAAACCGATTTGGTGACGGCATTAGCCAAAACCGGTAAGCCGATCAATATCAAGAAGCCGCAGTTCTTAAGCCCTGGCCAAATGATCAATATCGTTGAAAAATTTAAAGAAGCGGGCAACGATCAATTGATGCTTTGTGATCGTGGGACTAGTTTTGGTTACGACAACTTGGTGGTGGATATGCTGGGCTTTGGTGTCATGAAAGATACCTGTGGCAACCTGCCTATCATTTTTGATGTGACTCATGCACTACAGCAGCGTGACCCGCTGGGTGCAGCGTCTGGTGGCCGTCGTAAGCAAGCGTTAGAGCTGGCCCGTGCGGGTATGGCTGTGGGTATCGCAGGCTTGTTCCTGGAGGCACACCCCGCCCCCGATAATGCCAAGTGCGATGGCCCCAGTGCTTTGCCACTGCATCTACTAGAGCCATTCCTTACTCAGGTCAAAGCAATCGACGATGCGGTAAAAGCCATGCCTGCATTAGACATTGATTAAGGAGTTGCCGGTGCCTTCATCGAATCGTGTTGCTCTGGTGATTCCTGCACGCTTTGGCTCAAGCCGTTTGCCTGGAAAACCGCTGGCTGATTTGCTGGGCAAGCCCATGGTGCAATGGGTGTTTGAGAAGGCGCAGCAGGTGCCTTCTGCGCATACTGTGGTCGTTGCCACAGATGACCAGCGCATTGTGGATGCCGTGAAAGCTTTTGGCGGTCAGGTAGTGCTGACATCGAAGTACCATCCTTCCGGCACCGATCGCCTGGTCGAAGTGATGGATCAGTTAGACGCTGATATCTATATTAACTTGCAAGGGGATGAGCCGCTAGTTCGCCCCAGTGACGTAGATAAGCTTGCCCAAGGCATGTTGGCCGACCCAAACGTAGATGTGGGCACGCTTTACCATGCCATCGAAGATGAGGAAGCCCAAAATCCCAACACAGTGAAAGTAGTGTTAGGGCATGCAGGCAACGCGCTGTACTTTAGCCGTTCCCCTATTCCTTACCCACGTGAGGGCGATAAACACCCTGGTTTTAAAAAGCACGTGGGTGTTTATGCTTATCGTAAGCGGATTTTAGAGCAATACGCTCAGCTGCCTGCTTCCGCGTTAGAGCAAACTGAGCAATTAGAGCAGCTTCGATTGCTGTCTGCGGGCTTGCGTATTCGCGCCTATGAGGTAGCCCCCACTGGGCCAGGGGTGGATACCCCAGAGTGCCTTGAAAAAGTGCGCGCTATTTTGGAGGGGAAGCCGTATACCCCTCCATCGCCTTTGGCTAACGTTAAGTTATTGATTACGGATGTAGACGGTGTGTTGACCGACGGCGGTATTTACTACGATGCCTCCGGTGAGTGCTTAAAGCGTTTTCATGTGCGCGATGGCTTGGGTATGCGTTTGCTCGAAGAGTGCGGTATTCGGGTAGCGGTTCTATCTGGTCGAGATTCAGCCACGTTACGCAAACGCGTTGCGGATCTGGGAATTGGTCTCCATGCTTTTGGTGTTAAAGATAAATATGCGGCTTGTAGGGCGCTTATGAAAGAGGCGGGGGTGACACCTGAGCAAACGGTGTGTATTGGTGATGACTCCATCGACCTGCCTGCTTTTGCTGCTTGTGGTCTCTCTTATGCGGTCGCGGATGCCCCCAGTTATGTAAAACAGCATGCAACCGGCATATTGAGTCTTGCGGGCGGTCAAGGAGCCGTGCGTGAGTTGGCAGACGCTATACTCACTGCCCATGGCAGGGACGATGTTTTTAATTCAGCGAAAGGCTTCCACTCTGTGTCAGGTGGGGCGGCCCAATAACGTGGTAAGCAACATGATGGAAAAGGATAGTAATCGAATGTCGAGTATCAACGTCGGTAAAGAAGTATTCGAGGTGCAGGCCCGTGCATTGGAAGCAGCGGCTACCCGACTAAACGATGTTTTCGATCAAGCCATCAACATGATTCTCGAAACGCCAGGGCGGGTCGTCGTGTCTGGCATGGGTAAGTCGGGCATCATTGGTAACAAGATTGCTGCAACGTTAGCCTCCACAGGTACACCAAGCTTCGCTGTTCATCCGGCAGAAGCTTATCATGGCGATCTGGGGATGTTTACGGCCGCTGATGTCGCCATTCTGATTTCCTATAGTGGTGAAACGGAAGAAGTTATTCGCTTGATTCCTTCGCTTCGTCACTTTGGCGTGAAAACCATTGCCATGGTGGGCAATCCGGATTCTACACTGGGACGAAACTGCGATTTAGTGTTAGACGTATCGGTCGAGCGTGAAGCGTGTCCGAACAATTTAGCTCCGACAACTTCCACGACAGTCACACTGGCCATGGGAGATGCTCTTGCAGTAGCACTCATCGAGCGCCGTGATTTTCAGCCTCATGATTTTGCCGTTTTCCATCCCGGCGGTAGTTTGGGCAAACGTCTACTAACGCGTGTTAGAGACGTCATGCACACGGAGCTTCCTATCTGTGCGCCTCAAGACAATATCAAAGAAGTCATTATGACGATTACTCAAGTGGGGTTGGGTATCGCCGTTGTGGTCGATAGAGGCACCATCAAAGGGGTCATTACGGACGGGGATCTGCGTCGAGCGCTCTTTAACCATGACAGTTTCGAAGGTTTAACGGCTGAAAACGTGATGACACGCACACCGCTCACCGTGAACGACTCTGAAATGTTCGCTGATGCAGAAAACATCATGCTGAAATCGAAGGTGACCTCGTTGCTAGTGGTTAGCCAGGAGGGTGTTTTAAGCGGTGTATTGAAGCTTCAAGATGCCAGTCGACTGAATTGATACAATTTGCAAATAATAATGCGGTGAGTCTATGTGTGGCATAGTTGGAGCGGTCAGTGCAAAAAATTGCACCGACTACTTGTTAGAAGGGTTATCCACCCTGGAGTATCGCGGCTACGATTCGGCAGGCTTGGCGGTACTCAATAATGGGTTGCAGCGCGCCCGTGCCAAAGGGCGTGTGGCGGAGCTAGCCAGCAAAGTAGCGGAAGCGGGTATTAACGGGCATGTGGGTATTGCCCACACACGTTGGGCCACTCATGGCGTTCCCGCCGAGCGCAATGCTCACCCGCACATCTCCTCTGGCTTGGCGGTGGTGCATAACGGCATCATCGAAAACTACGAGTCTCTCCGTGAGCAGCTTCAAGGCCTGGGGTATGTGTTCACCTCGGATACCGACACAGAAACCATTGCTCACCTGATTCAAGCCTGTTTTAAGGGCCAAATTGGCGAACCCGCTGAAAATCTATTTTCTGCCGTGCAGTGTGCCGTTGCCCACCTGAAGGGGGCGTTTGCGTTAGCCGTCATTAGTGAGGAAGAGCCGGATTGCCTGGTGGTTGCCCGTGAAGGCTCCCCGCTGATGCTGGGCGTTGCAGAAGATGGCTACTATGCGGCGTCTGATGCCTCTGCGCTGCTCTCTGTTACCAAGCGCATGATGTACCTGGAAAACGGCGATGTAGCCCGTTTGAGCCGCGATGCGGTGGTAGTGGTCGATGGTATTGGCCAGATGGTTGAACGCGCCATTGTCACGTCTAGCTTGAATGCCAACGCGGTCGAGCTGGGTGATTACAACCATTACATGCAGAAGGAAATCTTCGAACAGCCCCAGGCGCTTAGCAACACGCTGGAAATGATTAGCGGGGCAGGGCAGTTGCAGCCCGGCATTTTTGGTGCGGAAGCCGCAGAGATTTTCCAGCAGGTAGATTCGGTACTGATTCTAGCGTGTGGTACCTCTAGCTACGCAGGCATGACGGCGAAGTACTGGATCGAGCAAGTGGCGGGCATTCCTTGCAACGTAGAAATTGCCAGCGAGTATCGCTATCGCCATAGCGTGCCTAACCCAACGCAGTTGGTCGTGGTGATTTCTCAGTCCGGTGAAACCGCGGATACCCTGGCGGCGCTACACCACGCTAAGGCACAGGGGCATACCTTCACCCTGGCGATCTGTAACGTTCCGGAATCTGCCATTGTGCGTGAAACCGCGCTGCGCTTTATCACCCGCGCAGGCCCGGAAATTGGTGTGGCCTCTACCAAAGCGTTTACCACTCAGCTTAGTGCGCTGTTCTTACTCACCCTGCTGCTTGCCAAGGCGCACCAGCGCTTGAGTGGTGACGCTGAAAAAGCATATCTAGACGAGCTTCGTCACTTGCCCATTGCTGTTGATAAAGTGCTGGCGTTAGAGCCAAGCATTGAGGCGTGGTCACAGCATTTTGCCAATAAACACCATGCGCTGTTTTTGGGCCGTGGTCGGCATTACCCCATTGCTTTGGAAGGCGCGCTGAAGCTCAAAGAGATCTCTTACATTCATGCGGAAGCCTACCCAGCGGGTGAGCTGAAGCATGGTCCGCTGGCTCTTGTCGATTCCGAAATGCCTGTGGTGGTGGTAGCGCCCAACGATGAAATGTTGGAAAAACTGAAAGCCAATATGCAGGAAGTGAGCGCCCGCGGCGGCCAGCTTTATGTATTTGCCGATGGGGGCAGTGCGGTGAAGTCGTCTGACGGTGTGAACGTACTGTTGATGCCTGAGCACTACGGGTTGCTTTCACCGGTGTTACACGTGGTAGCGCTTCAGTTGCTTTCTTACCATGTGGCATTGGTAAAAGGCACCGATGTTGATAAGCCGCGTAATTTAGCGAAGAGTGTGACGGTGGAGTGAGGCGGTTTGGGTGGCTGTATCGGGGCGGCTAAGCGCCGCCTACGCGCCGGGCCGCCGCTGCGGGTGCCTCATTTGCTCGTGCCTCGCAAGATTCGTTACGCCGCGCTACGGGCGGGGTTCAGTGCATGCACTTGTAGCGCGTGGTAAGCGAAGCGCACCCGCGAAGCACTCCGGTAGGAGTGCCGATGGTAGCGCGAAGGTGAAATAGCGCACGGTGG
>NZ_JAMXSJ010000056.1:0-11929 GCF_024124725.1 Halomonas sp. Ps84H-12
AGCCCCTCGCTTCCTGAGCCGTAGGCATTGAGGACAATCACATGTAGTAAAGCCAACCGACCCCTTGACGGGTCAATCCATACCAGGAGGGGGAGTCGCCTCCCCCGTCCTCTCACACCACCGGGCATACGGATCCGTACCACGGCGGTTCCTGTCATCCACTATTGGACTGAGCTTCGTTCCGCTGAATCCGCCCGCCTGTGTGCTCTAAGCGCTTCGACAGTCGTTGGGCTTCCGGCCCGCCACACAGTTATCGAGAGCCCTCCGGGGAGGCTTCTGCTCGTACACATCAGAAAGCGGTCAACTATCCGCTCGTGACAGGTTCAGCCCTTCAGCTCTTGGTTAAAGAGCCTACTATGGCCTCTGCTGACTCCTGTTCGCCCATCCCGACACCTCACGGTGTCGGTAGCCAATGGCAGGCGAACAGGCCTCTCAGGGTAAGGCGCGCGACCTTCCTCCCATCTACCCGCCGCATCTACTTCCACATCTTCTAGATAGCTATTGGGCTTCGAGTTTCATGGCCCTCTCGCCCAGATGTGGCTGCCTCGTATGCGGTTCCTGTTCGTCGGGCCGGGAGTTTGCCTACAGCTTCCTTCAGATTCCGCCTCACGACGAACACCCTTGCTGTTCAGCTAACGGTTCCCGCTATCAGGGTCCGTAGGGGACTTTCACCCCCAAGTCATCCGGCCAACCACCACGGCGGACCGGATAGCGCCTAATTGGCGCTGCGCGCCATGCCTGGCGCACCAGGAAAAAGCCCCTGACGCTGAGCGTGCAGGGGCGGATGAAACATCATGCTGGCTGAATCGAGCAGCGCGTCACCACGGTTTGGGGAACCCCCCGGTATTCACCGTGCTCCTTCACACGCCCCTTCAGCTTCACTTTCGTCTCTTCGATGGCCTTGCCGGTCTTCCAGACCAGTTGCCGACCATCGGTGTCGCAGAAGATGTGCTTCCACATCAGCCCCCACTTCGTCTCCGAAGTGAAGGACCGCTTGCGTTCACACACCAGCTCCAGGCGTTCGCCCGGCTCGCCGGCATAGCCCAAGGCTATAAGCCCCTCCTGGCCAGCCGCCTGCTCCTTATGGCGGTCGTAGGCGGTGATAGCTGCTGTCATCACCCCGACCCCGCGCCTGAGACCTACCATGTCGTACCGAGCATGATGCACGATCATCGTCTCGAACTCGGAGTGGTCGACCTTCGCCGGCAACACCTCCCGAGCCCAGGCGAGAACAGCATCAGCCTTCGCGACATCCTCAGACGCAAAAGCCGCCATACCTTTGCGGCGCATCACGCTAGAGCGCGTCATCTCGCCAACAATATCAGCGGTGGCCAGATCCCCGGTTTCCTCAGCTCGCGCTCGCGAGACGAATCCACGCTTGCGGATCTGCATGGCCGCGGCGCACATGAGCCAGCGAAGGTCGACCACCGGCTCCGGTGGCCTGCCTCCCTGCACTCCCCTATCCTCATCGATCTCCTCGATCATGTTGATCACAGAGAACAGGATCTGAGCACGCCGAAGCATGGCTTCGCCTCCTTGACGCCCGAGGAAGTCCTTGAGGCACGTCTTGCCTACCTCCAGAATCTTCCCGGTTTCCATCTCCTCCAAGAGGAACAGCCAACGACGCTCACGCGGCTGATGGCAGTGGTCGCAATGCCCTGACGCCTCACCCGACCGATACGGCTCGGGAAGACGATCATAGGCCCATGCCAAGGGAGTGACCCTGGCGGCCGCAGCAGCTGCCATGTCGATCCTGGAAACCAGCCGGTAGCCATCGATCCGCGGCGGCTCTCCCGTGACGCGCACCTTTACGGCTCGGATCATCTCCTCGCGGTGGTAGCCGATCTTGTCCTCGAGATCGAGGATTTCCCGCGTCCAGGGTTTCACCGTCTCTTCAAGCACTTCGATGCTAAACGGCTTCATGCCGAGCTTTGCTGCCTTGCGATCCAATGCTTCCACTTTCACTTTGAGGGCCGGAAGGTGGCTCTTCGGAATCCAGCAAGTGGTCTTGCTCGCTTGGGTAGTCATGATCATTCTCCTCTCTCATTCCTGCGGGATTGCAGGTCTCAAGAAGAGGTAGGGCAGGGAGTGCCCTTCGCAGGCCATCTCAGGGAGAGAAGCCCCAAGCTAGCAGCAAGGGGCTTGAAGGTTTCTTCATCAATTCAGCAGCAGTGAGAGTCGACTGCCTCTACCGCTATAGACGGTCGGGCCTCATTCGGCTCACTACGGTCATGGCAAGGGTGGTTCGCGAGAGGAACCAGCATCTCATTCACCAGCCATTCATAATCATCGGGTATGTCAGCTTGGGTTAGTCTCCCAGACTCCACCATATCCGATAGCCCATCATGAAGCCTTTGGTAAAGGCTAAGAATATCGTCTGCCTTGGGGTTGCTAGCAGGTTGGGCAGGTGCGCTCATGTTTTATCTCCTTTTCATACCAGCTGTATTGCTGGCCTCGCAAGGAGATAGGGGTGGAGCTGACCACCCACCAGACCAGCAAAGAAGTTTGGCAAAGGGGGTATTGGGGCAGGGTGGTTTCGGGGTGGCGGTCGAGGGTGGTGCAGACGCGGTTTCGGTGCCGTCGTGTTTGGTCATGCACTCGCTTCGCTCGCCAGCATCCCGGTTGCAGGGGTGGGGCTGGTATCGTGACTGGATAACTGGCGGTGGGGGATTTTCCTAGAACGCGAGAAGTGACAAGGCCAGGGGCGTTTTCTGGCCTTTTTTGCACCCTGTTATGTTAGGATTAATAGATAAATACCATGTGGAATGATAGATGCCAAAAGCTATTGTTGTGATGAGAAGGATAGAGCGTGGAGAAGTGAGCATCACCATTGAGAAGCTGTATAGGATAGCAGCGACATTACAGTGCGAACCGATAACCTTGCTCCCCAAAATTTCTTCTATCTGCCTACCCCCCCCCTCGTAAGGGTAATAAAAGTTGATAGCTATTTTTAGTTATGTATCGATGCCTTTCTCGAGCGGCTTACACTATGGTTGTACCGTCGATAGTTTCGACTCCCGCCGGGGCCAGTAATCGCTGTATCCAGCCAATAGCACGCCCTCGCTCAACACATTGGGAGAAGAATGCACGCTGCTTGGCTCTGGTAAAGGCAACAAAAAAGGTGTTTAGCTCTTCACCCCGTTGCGGAGTAAGGCTCCACCAAGTCTGATTATCGAGCCCGTAAAATATCATGGTGTGGAACTCAAGACCTTTGCTTTTATGGACGGTCATCAGAGCGACTTGTCCAATGCCCTCAAACTCATCCAGAGCTTCCGTCCAGCTACCGCTATGTTCTGCGCACTCTTTCAGGAGCGTGACAAATCCACTCCAGACCCTTTTAAAGTCTCTGTCCCGCTGATAAGCGGCAAAGGATTGCCGCAGCGCCGGGAGACTGACAAACTCAAGAAGCACCTCTGCAATCGCTTCCGCCGAATCCGGATCAGGCTGGCGACTCGCCAGCTCTGCCCTTAAGTGACGGACGAAAGCTTCAAGATTAACCAGCAACCGCTCCTGCGTAAGATCGTTATCCGGGTCGGCAGCCTCTAGAAACAGATAGTTCTGCTGAGCCAATGCCCAGTTTTCTGGACTTCGGTCCGTCGCTCCCAGGCGAAGCAAAGGAACGAATATACCGGTCAGCTCTTCTCCAAGAAGATCTTGTATCTGAATTTCACCAACTGACCGGGCTGCATTTCTGATCCGGAGACCTCGTGCAGCAAAAGCAGGAGCTATCTCACCCTCAACCTGGTCTGCCCGCATCCTGATCAAAATCGCAAAATCATGTGGTTCGACACTCCCTGACTGCACCTCACGGCTCACCCATTCAGCCAGATAATTGTTCTCGTCATCTGTACTCCGAAATTGCCAGATAGCAGAAATCTCTCCTTCAATTTCACGAATCCCTTGTGCCTGCACCTCTTCCACATTGCCGTCTATCCGGCGGGCTATCTCATGCTGAATACGAACCAGATCCTCATGTGACCGCCAGTTTGAGAGCAATGATATGCGCCCAGCACCAAAATCGTTTTCAAACTGATCGAACGCATCGTTCATGGCTCCCGCCCATCCCATGATGCGCTGTTTATCATCGCCGACTGCAGTGAAAACAGCATCGCTACCACTGAACGCCGTTAGTAGCATGTCGTACTGGGCATAGGTGGTATCCTGGTATTCATCAAGAAAAACGATGGGATATGTTGCCTGTAAAGCTCGGCGGATATATGAGTTTTCCTGAAGCAGCAATTTTACAAGCCTGTTAATCATCGGGAAGGACAGAGATATCTCCTCGCCCCCGAAAAATTGTTCATGCCAGTAATCTGCCAACGCGCGATGTAATTCAGAGCCATTATCTTGGTCAATTGGCAGATCTGTCAGTGGAACTCTTTTCTCAAGACGCTGAGCACTAATACCGCGATAACCGTGACGCTCAAGAAAATCGTCATAATCCCTACTGAACGGAGTAACGATCTGATATGCGCCGGGCGCATTGAACGGTTCTGGCATTGCAGAACGGAATCGATCCAGAAGACCCTTGGTAAAGGCATCAAAAGTCATTGAATCAAAGCGCCGCGCCTGGTTCCTCGGGCAACGTTTTGAAACCCTCTCAGTAAGGTTGTGGGCGGCATCTTTTTTAAAGCTGATGGCCAGAATGCGTTTGTGGGCCGGACAAATACCTGTCTGAAGAAGATAGGCCGCTTTTTGTGCTAGGAACTCTGTTTTTCCGGCACCAGCACCAGCAGTCACGAGAACGCTGCTTTCGGTTTCACGTAAGGCATCCCACGCTCTGTTTTCCAGACCATCGACACCCTGAGGTATCCAGTCATCCTTGCTTACGCGAGTCATGCACCCTCTCCCGGCAGCTCAAGCTTCTGTTTTACATGCTCAATGAGCGTCCTAAGCTCATGAGGTGCTAACCTAGCAATATCGCCGTCAGGGATACGGGAAAAAGCCGTCAGGTGAGTCTCGGGCTTGCTGCTGCTCAGGAATAGATACGGGTACCATTTAAAAGCGTCATCATAATGATGAGGGTATAAAGCGGGATTCCCACCTGTTTTCAGAGTAGTGCGCTTCCTAGCCTGAATTGCCTCTGCACTGCCCATGGGGCCGTGCCCACCGGGGTTAGGTACCTGATATGCCTGCGGAAATGCGCGTAGCATGGCAAAATCGAGATCGATAGGAAAGGAGAAAAAAACACCTTCCTCACGGAAAGCTTGAAGCCAGTTTGCTTGAATATCTCCGCCAAGAAGGTTTTGGTCTGTGAGCTGATCAGCTTCATCAGGATCGACATTGCTAAGTAAATGTTGAGTGTGATTCCGAAAGTCATTTCCGATAGCGGCCAGGTTCTCCAAGCAGCTTCTCATGGTTTTCACCCCGCCATGCCTACGCCCCAGATCAAGATCTAGCAATGTGGCATGTGGAATCTCAAGATCATTAAGCAGCCGCCAGAAATGCGCTACAAACCGTCCTCCTAGCGGGACGACAGGAACAAACGACGGGTCAAGTGGCACACCCATATCTTCTGCTATTTTCGGAATGACGACGCGCTCTGAATCCCCCTCACCCAGGATTACGAATCGCGCAAAATAGAGTTCAGGATATGCTTTTACTGCCAGCCTGACATATACACTTGCCTCGGTACCATCATCCGGCAAAGTCAGCTCGCGGATTGATGAGCACCGAGCGCCTAGATCCATACGATGATATCGCACTTCGTTCGGCTCTATCCGGCTCAGAATCGCTGGTGAATGGCTAGATAGCAGAACCTGCGCGGAAGGCAGTGCGCCTATTTCCCTCGCTTGCCTGATAATACGAGACAAAAAGAACGGTGAAAGGCTATTTTCAGGCTCTTCGATGGCAAGGATTGTTAGGTGAACACGACGTAACTTATCCTGTTCAAATGAACTGTCATCAGCAGGCAAGGCGAAAGCTTCCCGCTCGGTTTCGAGCGTTGCCGCTGTAAGGGCAATATGGAACAGAGATCGCTGACCGTCACTCAGCTCAGACAAGCGACGCTCCTGGCCTTCTTCATCCGGCGAAAAGGTAAATTCGGCTTTACGTACAAGCTCCTCAAAACGGTTTTCGATAAGCCTTAAACGCGGCTGACTGTCTGTATCGGCTTCATGGACCTGTTGCCAACGCAATGAAAGACGCTTCAGCAGGACCTTCGACGGTTCTTCTTCCTCGAAACTGCTCTGGATCTGATCTGCATTATCACAACTTGCTTCCCTGAACGCCGTTGACCATTTGGCAGCCTGCCATAACCGTCCTTTAAGAAGAGCGGTCACCTGTGTCGTCGCATCACGGTTGGCCGGTAAGTAGATAAACTGGATCGAAGAGCGCTCTACGGCCTGGACCTTGGAACAGTCATCCCACTCAAAATTATCATCCAGAACTCTTATCCAGCGAATATCCTCTTCAACTGCCCCCTCCGGCGTACCGTCATCCGTCCATGTAGCTTGTAGTCGTAGCCGGGCCTTTAGGGGCTGTCCTGCACCAGAAGCCGCCATCTGATTGAAGAACTCCGGAACAGCATCAAGAGGAGAACCGTCTTGCTCTGCTAGTTCAGGGAAAGCTAGTACCGCTTCGACAAACAAGCTGTCTCCGGACTGCAGTTCCTGCCGCTCAACAGATATGTGAAAATCACGACGCTGTACCGATCGCTGTGCTGATGATGTACCAAACAACCGGGACACAGCTTGCAGAACTGCCGTCTTTCCGGAGCCGTTTCCGCCGACAAGTGTCGTCAGCTCTTCCTCGAAATTGAGCTCGACCGCCTCATGCCCGAAACAACGAAAGTTCTGCAGTCGTATCTTTTCGATTTTCATTCATCAATACCTTTGTAACTGATTCAGAGGTGGGTCATTAGCTCGCCCCTGTACTCATCTGTAACACAAGCTCATAAACTCGCGTAGGATCTTCCTCGATACCCAGGTTGGGACTTTTACTGTCAAGAAGAGGGTGCGCTGTTTTCATCCAGCGCCGTGCTTGCACTTCACCCATCGCTCTAGCGGCTGCGTTCCAAACATCTTCTCTGCTGGGGGCATCGATGATTTCTCTGCCCACATCACCCATGTGCTGCCATGCCTGTATATCGCCAGGTTCTGGGGCATTGGGATCGCATTGATCTATCAATATGTTGAGCCGAGCGGGTCTAACCGTTGATGCCTTTTCTAGCACTGTTGATGTCTTCAGCAACGCGTCTCGTAACCAAGCTTCAACAGCCGAGCAGACATAATCATTTTCTTGCGGCAAAACCACAGCGCTACTGTGACCGGTCTGAAGGATGAAAAAATATTCGGGGATAGGCAGTGCGTGGCCATCCCGGAGATAAGCCACAATCTCACCGCTCATGTCCGGCAAATAAGATTCATCGCTTTGTAAGCACTCTAGCGCCTGCCGAAACGTTGAGGTAAGCGATCACGCAGATCAAACGCACGGTACGCAAATATGCGTTCTAAGAGATCATCGCTCGATGGCTGGGCTGATGGCATCCTGCTCTCCAAATAGATTACGCATGGCTATTTTCTAAACCACCTTAGCACCAGCTTATTAGATTTGCTCATCATCCTGAGCTTTTTTCATTAGAAGCGCTGCCCGCTTAAAGTTTAACGTTCACTAATTCATCCCATCGCGTGGTGTAGCGTGGGGTGCGGTGTTCAGCGCGTAATGTCCAGGCGTTGCCTGCCCGGGGTAGTCCTAACTGTATGGTTCCTCGCCCTAATTCTCGATTGAGCTTGTCTACAGTGGCCATCAGCCGCTCGCTGCGCGTTGCGTCGGCTTCAGTTTGCGGTGTTTCCGTCAGTGTCAGTTGGCGGTTGGCTTTGGGGGAGAGGTCGAGGAGCATCACGCCGACTTTGTGGAAGGCGTAGCCCTTACGCCAGAGCTGTCGTAGGCCTTGGATGGCAGCCTGAATCAGTGCACGGCTATCGTCCGTCGGACGTTCGAGTGTCACTACCACGCGGTTACGGTATTGCGGTAAGTCATGTCGAAAGGCGTTCGTGCGCACAAACACCATGACGGCGCTGGTCACGCTGTGCTGTGTGCGTAGCTTTTCACCCGCTCGTGCAGCGTGTTGGCGAAGCGCTTCGCGCAGATCGTGGGGGCTATGGGTAAGACGCCCAAACGAGCGGGAAACCATAATCTGTTGTTTGGGTTGGCTCATATCGTCCAGTTGAATCGCAGGCTGCCCGCGCAGTTCCCATACAATGCGTTCTTGTACCACGCTAAACCGGCGTCGTATCTGTTTGGGATCAGCTTCGCGTAGCTGCCAGACGGTCTCTATCCCCATCACGCGTAGCCGTTCGCCGGTGCGTCGGGCAATGCCCCAGAGTTCGGTCACCGGTACCTGTTTGAGTAGCGCTTGCGTGGCAGGACTATCCGCCGTTAACAGGCACACGCCTTGCTCTCGGTAGCCCGGGTGTTTCTTGGCGGCGTGGTTGGCCAGCTTAGCCAGCACTCGCGTAGGTGCGAAGCCCACGCATACGGGAATCCCCGTCCATTGCTTCACGGTTTCACGTAGCCGTTGTCCGTTCGCTTCTAGGGTTGCGGGATCAAACCCCTGAAAGCCGACAAAGCTTTCGTCGATGGAGTACACCTCAACATCCGGCGAAAACTCTGTCAGTACCTCGGTGACGCGGCGGCTCATATCACCGTAAAGCGCATAATTACTGGATAAAAGCGTGGCTTGGCGGCGGATCGACGGAGGTAGTAGGTGTTTGGCGGTGCCCATCTCAACCCCTAGCGCTTTAAGCTCATTAGAGCGCGCCACGATGCAGCCGTCGTTATTGGACAGCACGCCCACGGGACGTCCTACCAGGGCAGGGTTAAACACCCTTTCACAGCTAACGTAGAAGTTGTTGCAGTCCACGAGCGCGATCACTGCGTAGACCCCGGCAGACTGTGCAGCACATGGGTGACGACGCCCCACACATGAGACTCGCGGCCCTCTAACGGGATCGGTGGATAGGCAGGGTTACTGGCTCTCAGATAAGCGCGTTGCCCGACACGCTCTAGCCGCTTCACAGTGAGTTCTCCGTCGACCGCAATCACAATGACACGTCCCGGTAACGGTTCCAGGCTGCGGTCCACCACCAGTAGGTCACCATGATGGATACCATCACCCAGCATAGAGTCACCTTCAGCACGTACGAAAAAGGTGGCTGCCGGTCGTTTTACCACATGACGGTGAAGATCCATCTCCGCATCCAGGTGATCATCCGCCGGGCTAGGAAATCCTGCCCGTACGGCGCTGGCGAACATAGGTAAGGGTTGCGGGATAGGATTTAAGGCAGCCCTGCCTATCCATGATGCGGTGGTGGTCATACGCAAAGCCTCTTCTTTTTACTATATTTATATACAGTATATGATGAGATGCCGCATCCACAAACCCTGAACGAGGATTTACTGCTGATTGTTTGGTTCTTCTCCGAGTTCTTTGAAGGTCGGCGATGCCAGCGCATCTGCATGAGCCGTCTCGGGCGTTAACCCTTTGAGCATCACTGCTTCCCAATCGCTAAGACCCACCGGCTCAAAAGGTTGGCGGTATTCGCGTACGGAGCCCTCCAACCTCTTTAAAGGCAGGTCTCGCCGGTCAACGGCGTCATCGTTAAGGTTATTGCGCTCCAATGGCTTATCCCACTGAGGCTGTTTCTTCGACATGATGAGGTCACTCGCTACGAACCCTGGTGTTCTTTGCATCATGGCAGCACACGGTAGGCTGTCAACGCATGCTGTGTCGCCTGCCACCTCTTACCCCAGAGGCACTGTTTTTAGGGAACTTCCATGAAAGGATCTGTAATAAGGCGATGGCTCGCTGCCATCGCACTCTGTGTACCGTCACTGGCTCAGGCGGACATCATCATCGGAAGTTGGAATATCGGGTATCCGGAATTTCTGGTTGATAAAATGCCAAAGATGTAAAGAAGAAAATCTTTCTCAGCGGATTATCTGATTGATCCTCTTCAGCCTACTCTACTGCCAATTTTCTGTTTCCACCTTCGCCTGAGTCTTCATAGCGATGCTGACTAGGGAGGACAGCGAGAGCTGGGCAAGCGTCAAAGCGGTTCTGGTTCATGCGCAATCCGGACACCTGCACAACATTCCTCTTGTAAGAAACCGATCAAATTCTCTAGGTGCCCATACTCGGGTATACAGACAATCGTGCGGCTATGTTTCTCCTGCCGGATCAGCCCTACCTTGGCCATGCGCGCAAGGTGATGTGATAGCGTCGAAGCAGGAATACCCAGCCCCTTCTGGATATCTCCGACCGAAGCCCCATCATGGCCAGCTTTGATCAGAAAGCGGAACACGGACAGTCGGTGACTATTCCCTAGCTCAGCTAAGCTGGCTGCAACCTTTTCGTGATCCATAGCACGCCCCAATAATTCGATGTTTCTAGAATTATAGTTGACAGGTCGGATAAACGCAAGTAAGCTGCGTACATCATTTCGACAATACTAGAAATATAGGAGTAATATTGAATGTCACCTCAACTCCAAGACGCTCTAGGCATGTTCGCCTTTCTCGCTATCGAGCTATCGGTTTTATTCATTGGCATTAGCTTGCTGGTCGGAGTTCTTCAACGTCACATCCCACCATCCAAGGTGGAAGCGTTACTGACTTCCAGTGGGAAGCGAGGCTATTTTCTTGCTGCTGGTTTAGGAGCTATAACGCCCTTCTGTAGTTGCTCGACTATCCCCATGTTGAAAGGGTTGATTCGGGCACGGGCCGGTTTTGGGCCGATGATGGTGTTTCTTTTCTCATCTCCGTTGCTGAATCCTATCGTCGTCGGCCTGCTGGTTGCCACGTTTGGATGGACACTTACTGCTATCTATGTGCTCGCCGCTTTGGTGGTCGCGGTAGGTGCCGGATGGCTGCTTCACACGCTTGGCTTCGAGCGTTATGTGCGCCGGACGGCGACACAAGAGAGCAGTGGATGTAGTTCATCAGCAAGCCCGTGCAGTGCTACATCGACCGCATCGAGTTGCGGCACCAACAGCTGCGACACCACTCCGAAGACGGCTTCTTGCGGGGCTGATAGGAAGACAACAGTCTCTACGTCTAGCGAATGCTGTGACAGTCAACCCACTGTCACGGTTAAGAAAGAAGGGAAGTACAGTGGTGTGTGGCGGGAAGCTTGGTCGGACTTTATCGATGTGTTGCCTTACCTGCTCATCGGTATTGCGATTGGCAGCGTGATCTATGGTTTCATGCCCACTGACTTATTGGAGCAGTATGCAGGCCCAGATAATCCCTTTGCCATTCCAGTTGCCGCTGTCATCGGCGTGCCGTTGTATATTCGCGCTGAAGCCGTCATACCTCTGGCAGCGGCTCTGATGGCCAAAGGCGTGGGTGCCGGGACGGTGCTAGCGTTGATCATCGGCAGTGCCGGAGCCAGCCTGACTGAGCTCATTCTGTTGCGCTCTTTGTTCACGCTGAAGCTTTTAGCGGCGTTTTTAGCAGTCATTTTTGCTATGGCGATGATTGCCGGTTACGCCACCTACCTGTTTTTCTGATCAAGGCGGGAGATGATTAATTCGTTAAGCCTTCCTGGGTACCAGTTGGTGGATTCTGATGAGCAGAATGAAGACATACATTTTCGGCTTGAAGCACCTACACCAGTAGCCTGCGAGGGGTGCGGCGTGCAGGGTGAGTTCGTGCGGTTCGGCAAGCGTGACGTTCCCTATCGTGATCTGCCCATCCACGGCAAGCGGGTCACTCTCTGGGTGGTCCGCCGCCGATACACCTGCCGGGCCTGCAAGACAACATTCAGGCCCCAGCTACCGGAGATGGTGGACGGATTCCGTATGACACTGCGGCTGCATGAGTACGTGGAGAAGGAATCCTTCAACCACCCCTACACCTTTGTGGCGGCACAGACCGGCCTGGACGAGAAGACGGTGCGCGACATCTTCAACGCCCGCGCCGAGTTCCT